>JBDHLU010000172.1:0-6398 GCA_039656555.1 Gemmatimonadota bacterium
TGCATCGTCATGGAACTCGTCAAAGGGCGGACCCTTCGGACTTGGATGGCGGATGCGCGGCCTCTGGAAGAATCGATTGGCGTGGTCCTCCAGGTCGCGGAGGCACTTTCGGTCGCTCACGGCGCCGGCATTGTTCATCGCGACCTTAAGCCCGAGAATATAATGATCCGCGAGGACGGTTATGCGAAGATCCTCGACTTCGGACTGGCCAAGCTTGCCAGCCATACCAGGCTGACGCGGGACGGGATGACGGTTGGTACGGCGGCGTACATGTCTCCGGAACAGGCACGCGGGGACGACGTCGACCATCGAACGGACGTGTGGGCGTTGGGCGTGATTCTGTACGAGATGCTTGCGGGGCGATCGCCGTTCAAGGCGGAGCACGAGCAGGCGGTTGTCTACAACATTCTCAATACTGATCCCAAGCCCGTGGCCGCCGAGAGCCCGAACGTAACGTCGACACTGGAATCGTTGGTTATGAAGATGTTGGAAAAAGACGCGGCCTTGAGACCGACTGCGGAGGAGGTCGTAAGTGAGCTTTCAATAACCGAAGCCGCACCCGTTGTCACTGGCGAAGGCTCGACGTGGGCCGAACTGGCACCGACGATGGTGGGGAGGGTGGACCAGGAAGCTCGGATGGGCAGTGTGTTTGAGACGGCGGCTCGGGGGCACGCGCGGCTCTTGTGCGTCACCGGCGAGCCGGGCATAGGGAAGTCCACGCTGACTCACGATTTTCTTGGACGCCTTCGCGACGAAACAGAACCGTGCCTGATTGCCCGCGGGCGTTGTTCCGAACGGCTGGCGGGAACGGAGGCTTATCTTCCTCTGTTGGAGGTGCTCGAGAGCCTGTTGCGGAGCAGTCACGGGGGGCAGCTGGCGGATACTATGAAGCGGCTTGCGCCCACCTGGTATTTTCGAATCGTCCCCTTGGGAGCCGATGACTCATCAAGCTCCCGGTTGCGGGAAGACGCGCGGGCCGCCTCCCAGGAACGGATGAAACGCGAATTGTTCACTTTTCTGCAAGAACTCTCTCGCCGCGCTCCGGTCGTTCTCTTCTTCGACGACGTTCACTGGGCCGATGTATCCACCGTTGATTTTCTCGCGTACACCGGCATGCGTGGAGATGGTCTGCGTCTACTCACCATTGTGACGTATCGCCCCTCGGAGCTTCTCCTGACCGAGCACCCGTTCGTAGGGGTGAAGCGGGAGCTGCAGGCACGGGGCGTCTGCGAGGAAATCGCCTTGGGCTTCCTCGATCGAGAGGACATTTCGAACTATCTGGACCTCGAGTTCCCCGATCATGCGTTCCCGGACCAACTCGTCGACTTCGTCCATGAACGGACCGATGGGAGTCCGCTGTTCATGGTCAATGTGATCCAATATCTCCAGGACGCCGGCGCGCTAATTGAGCGCGACGGCTGGCGGCTGGTAAAGCCCCTGTCGGAGATCGAGAAGGAAGTACCCGATTCGGTCCGCAGCATGCTCGAAAGGAAGATCGATCAGCTCGACGATGAGGACCGACGCCTCCTGACCGCCGCCAGCGTTCAGGGCGCCGAGTTTCACGCGGCAGTGGTGGCAGAGGCAATAGGGGCAGACGAGGAGGAGATTGAGGAGAGCCTGGAGAGGCTCGACCGGGTGCACGCTTTCGTATGCCGGGTGTGTGAGGAGGAGATGCCGGATGGAAGTCTCACTCTTCGATATGGATTCGTCCACGCTCTCTATCAAAACGCACTCTACGAAACGCTGACTCCGGCACGCCGAGCAAAGATGAGCGCAACGGTGGCAAACGCCCTTGTGCGTCGTCACGGCGAGGACATCTCGGTGGTCGCCGGCGAGCTCGGCATGCTGTTCGAGGCCGCGCGAGACTTCGCGCGGGCCTCCGACAGCTTCCTTCAAGCCGCAGAAAAAGCGACTCTGGTCTATGCCAATCAGGAGGCTGAGGCACTCTGTCGAAGGGCGATTGCCAACGCCAGGAAGCTCAAAGGCAGCGACGGGGAGACGCGCATAGTGGCCGCGGCGTTCGTGCTGGCACCCCTTCATATGACGCTCTCCAGATTCGCGGACGCTGCCGAGAGTTTTGAAGTTGCCGAGGTTGCGGCCGAAGCCGCCGGCATGACCGAAGAGCAGGTGAGAGCGATTTGTGGAAAGGGCATGAGTGTCTACAATCTGAAGAGGCTCGATGAAATGAAGGCCACCGGCGAGCGGGCTTTGAAGCTGGCACGGTCCATCAATTCGGATGTGGGTGTAGCCTCTGCCGAGGTGGTCCTTGCCACCCAACACCTGTGTCTTGGCAAGTTGGACGAGGCCGAACCGCTTTATGCTCACGCCCTTCCCGTACTCCAGAAGGCGGGCTCACCGATACAAGCTCTTGAAGGAATGATTTATAGCGGGTCGTTGCACATGTGGCGGCAGGAGTACGATGAGGCGCACCGGGTGTTCAAGATCGCGCTGGACGCGGCTCGTGAGTGTGGATGGGGCTATGCCATAGCAGGCGTCCATCTCTTTCAGGGCATAGCACTTGGGAACCAGGGACGGCTGGGTGAGGCGTTCGCGTCCCTCGCTGAGGCGCGACGACTGGCCGAATTGAATCGGGAAAAGTACTGGCTGCCACGATTGCCGAATACCGTAGCCTGGCTATATAGGGAACTCGGCGATCCGGAGAAGTCCCACCATCTGAATCTGGAAAACGTTGAACTGGCCCGGGAGTTCGAAATGCCCGAAGGAGAAGCAAATGCCCAGGTGAATCTCGCCATCGACTATCTGGATCTCGGTGAGCCGGCGCGAGCCCTCGAACATCTCGAGGCGGCGCAGATCATATTCGATGAAGATGTCTGGTACCGGTGGCGCTACAACATCCGCATGCAGGCGACTCTCAGCCGGTATTGGATCCTGAAGGGCGATCTCAATGCCGCCCGGAAGCACGCCCATGCTTCCAAAGAAGCGGCGCGAGCCCACGGTGATCGGAAATACCGGGCGTGGGCAGGGAAGATTCTCGGAGAGATCGCGCTCCTCGAAGATGACGTGGATACCGCCCGCGCCTGCCTCGACGAAGCCATTACCATTCTGGCAAGCAATCCCTGCCCCACGATCGAGTGGAAGATCTTGAGCTCGCGGGCAGAATTGTCCGCGCAGCTCGGTGATGCGACCGCAGCGGACGAGTTCCGTGGGCGCGCACGGGCGACCATCCGGAACCTCGCGGACTCGGTCACGGACGAAGCTCTCAAGACCCGGTTCCTGAAATCACCAGGTGTCCGGCGAGTTTAGGCCCGCTCACACCCACGGGAAATTGAAGCGGCAACTCGCCGCAAGTGCCTGGGTAGGCTAGATAGTCGATTTCGTAAACTGGGCCACCAAGTGCTCAAACTGTTGTCCTAGCTCAGCTAGAAGTGTGGTGATTCACACCTGAGCGATTGCTTCTCCGCCTCATTGCTGCTCCCGCGGGGGGAGCCATAAACGCTCGTGGAGGATGTTCATGGCCCTGGAACCCGGAAAGCAACTTGGCTCTTTCGAGATTTCCCGGATGATTGGCGTTGGCGGCATGGGCGAAGTGTACTGCGCCCACGACTCCAGGCTCGAACGGGATGTCGCGATCAAAGTCCTGCCCGAGGCCTTCGCGCTGGATGCCGATCGCCTGGGCCGGTTCAAACGAGAAGCCCGCCTGCTGGCTTCACTCGACCACCCCAACGTCTGCGCCGTTTACGACCTCTACGAAGAGGACGGCGTCCAGTTTATGGTCATGCCCCTCATCGAAGGGGACACCCTGGCCGACCGCATTAATCGCGGACCCATTCCCGCAAGAGACGCCCTGCCCATCTTCGCACAGATCGCCGAAGCCCTGGAAGCCGCCCACGAACAGGGCATCATTCACCGCGACCTGAAGCCGGGAAACATCAAGGTCTCCGAAGACGGCAAGGTCAAGGTGCTGGATTTCGGTCTTGCGAAGGCCATCGAGTATGAGAATGAGGCAGCATCGAGCGAAGCGCCGACCCGGGTCGCAACGCCCGATCCGACGAAGATGACGCAGGAAGGAATTGTCCTCGGCACCCCGGTCTACATGAGCCCCGAACAAGCCCGCGGCAAACCCGTCGACAAGCGCACCGACATCTGGGCGTTTGGCTGCTGCCTATACGAGGCCCTGACGGGCGACCTCCCCTTCCAGGGCGAGACTGTCTCGGACACTTTGGCCAAAGTGCTCGAACGCGACCCTGACTGGGACAGACTGCCGCCGGACACCCCGCCACAAGTGCGCGCCCTGCTGCGCAAGTGTCTCCGGAAAGACACGAACCGCCGGCTCCGGGACATCGGCGACGCGCGCATCGACGTGTTCGACCTCATCACCGAATCGGGCCGGGTCGAGGCGGTGGCTGGTGAGCCGGCGCCCCCACCGAGGCGCTCATACGTGTTGGCGGCTTCCGTTGCGCTTGGCGTCGTGGTCATCGCGGCGGCATTGTTTTTGGCGCTGAGGACAGAGGCTCCGCCGTCCGAATCCGAACCGATCCGCCGCTACTCCATCAACCTCAGCCCTGACGCTCCACTCCAGCCCATGGAAGCGGATGGCTCAGGTACGGGCATGGCCCTTTCGCCGGACGGCTTGTACCTCGTCTATGTCGCGGATACGGGATCGAATCAACACCAGCTTTTCCTCCGTCGGCTGGACCAACTCGACGACGCCCGGCCCCTTGCCGGAACCGAAAACGCCGTCTCTGCATTTTTCTCCCCCGACAGTCGGTGGATCGGATTCTTCACCCATGACAAGCTGAAGAAGGTCTCCGTCCGGGGTGGCTCCCCCATCACCCTGTGCGGTGACATATCAGCCGACCTGGGCGCCAGCTGGGGGGACGATGACCTCATTGTGTTCTCATCGGGAATGGGACAAGGTGTGAAGCGCATTTCCGCTGCCGGTGGTCCCGTCGAGGACCTCCTGGATGAGTCCTTCATGAAATCCCATGGGTTTATCGCGGTCGCATTCCCATTTGTCCTGCCTGGCGGGAGAAGCGTACTTTTCACTGCCGTAGCCTTTCCTACCATGGAAGGTTTCCGAATCGCTGCCCTCACCCTGGAGACCGGGGAGGTGAAGTTCTTGCTGGACGGGGCCCTAGTATATGGCTACCACCCAACCGGCCACCTCATCTACGGGCAGGAACGGGCGATGATAGCCGCGCCCTTCGATCCCGGCACCCTTGAAATCACTGGCCCAGCCGTTCCCGTAACGGAAGAAAACATGGAATTGCAGCCGAGGATCAATTTCCCGATACACTTCGGCTTCTCGGCCGAAGGCACTCTGGTTTACGTCCCTGGCTCTGAAGCCCCGCCCGAAGTTTCCGTGAGGCGCACGCTGGTCTGGGTCGACCGAGAGGGAAACGAGGAACCCATACATGCGCCGCCACGCCCTTACAGAGAAGTCGATCTGTCACCCGACGGCACACACATAGCCGTCCGGTTCAATGACCCGCTGGACTCCTCTGACCGGGAGGACGTCTGGATCCTCGACCTGGCGCGTGAACCCGTTACCCAACAGCGACTCACTTACGAGCCGTTAGGCGCCGCGTCCCCGGTGTGGACGCCCGACGGACAGCGGGTAGTTTTTAGTTCTCTGCGGGAAGACGGGTTTAATCTGTCGTCGAAGGCGGCGAATGGAACCGGTCCCGTTGAAACTCTGCATGTGAGCGGGAATCCTATTTCGGCTTACGCGTGGTCGGCAGACGGCAGCTCTCTGATCTTCCACCAGATAATGGATCCGGGTTCTTCAAATCCTAATAGTGATATCTGGGTGCTTTCGTTCGATGGTGAACCCACCGCCAGCCCGCTCATGGCGGAAGGTTACGGTGAACTACATCCGGCGATCTCTCCAGACGGACGCTGGATCGCCTACGAGACCCATGAAATCAAGGTACCCGGTGGGCACAATATCTACATTCGGCCTTTCCCCAATATCGACGATGGGAAGTGGCTGATCTCGACCCGGGGAGGAGAGTATCCCGTCTGGGCTCCGGATGGCCGGGAACTCTACTACTGGTCCTACACCGGTCAGATGACGGCGGTGAGGATAGAAACGGAGCCTGACTTTGCGGCAGGAAATCCCGAAGAGCTGTTCGGCGGCGAGTACTTGACGTTTACCGCCAATAGACCCTTCGAGATTTCGCTCGACGGGCAACGCTTCCTCATGATCAAAGAGGACAAAGAGGCGCGGGAAGCCGCCAAAGCCGTTGCAGCCCAGCCGATAACCGAACTCATCGTCGTCGACAACTGGGACGAATTGCTCAAGGGAATCACCCCGGCCCGTTGAATAACTCGTCGGAAAGGTATCCAATGAAACTGATCGTGTTTCTTTTGGTGGCGATGGTGGTGGCCGCGTGCGGGTGTTCCGGTTCCTCCGACTCGAACGAGAGCAGGAACAT
>JBDHLU010000173.1:0-6366 GCA_039656555.1 Gemmatimonadota bacterium
CCTCCGGAATGCCTGCATGGCGAGTGCTCACTACTGGTTTTCCGAAAGCCATCGCCTCGGCAATCACGTTGGGGAATCCTTCCTTGTCACCCAACCGATCGGTGCGCGACGGCAAGCAGAAGATGTCGCATTCGCGGTATAGAGCGCGCAACGCAGCTCCGCTTTGCGCTCCGAAGAACGCCACTCGTCCGTCGATGCCGAGATCCGCAGCGAGCTTTCGGACGTCAACGAATAGAACAGACTGCGTTTGGTCGCCGGCCACCCACAACTCCACATCGTCGCGATTCAGGTTCCGATAGGCGTGCAGAAGAACATCGTATCCCTTCTTCTCTGCGAAGAACCCGACCGCCAGAATCCGGGTCACCGGCCGATCCCGGTACAAGTCGAGGTCCACGATCTGGCGTACGATGTCGATCTTGGCCTCCGGCACGGCCCGCGAACGCCTCGGTGATCCAGATCGCGTAGAGCCCGACCAGGCCGATCGTGGTGAGCGAGACGTTGTATCCGCTCACCGCCGACGTGGCAGCCTCGACGACATCGTGGTTGAAATACCGGTCGATCTGGAGCGGGATCTCGATGAGAACGATCGTCAGCAGCACCAACTTGATCGCCCGGATGTCGCCGAGGAGGAAGGTCAACCCGATGACGGCAAGACCGACCGGAGCCATGAGCAGCGAACCGGACGCAACGATGAGCAGGCCACCGACCGCGAGACCCACGAACACCGGCACGACGAGCAGGAGGCTCGGTTGCGCGCGCGGGGGAGT
Organism: Gemmatimonadota bacterium; assembly: GCA_039656555.1. Classification (GTDB taxonomy): domain Bacteria; phylum Gemmatimonadota; class Gemmatimonadetes; order Gemmatimonadales; family GWC2-71-9; genus CAMYLY01. The sequence continues at coordinate 768 of JBDHLU010000173.1, forward strand.
CCGCTTCGTCCGTTCAGTCACCATCGTCACGCATCCGACGCATCGCGATCCCGTGGATTGCCTCCGTCCTCGGCCGGATCACCACCTCAACCGTGAGGTGGGTGGGGACCATGCCGAGATGCCGAGCGTAGTTCCTCATATCGCACGCAATCCCGTCAGTCGAGGAATGCGCGGCACCACATCTCGACGCTGGCGAGGCTGAACGCGTGGTATCCCGCCCTCACGTTGCCGGCGTCGAACTCCTCCATGAGCGCCGACACGTATCGGGGGTCGAAGAGGCCTCGGCTCCGCACGGCCTCCGGGGACAGGTTCTCCTCGAGGAGGGGACGGGCACCATCCCGCAGCCACGCCATGAGAGGGATGGGGAACCCCTGCTTCTTCCGATCGATGACCTCGTCGGGCAGGCGGCTCCGTGCGACCTTCTTGAGGAGGTACTTCCGCGTCATGCCCTTCAGCTTGAGGTCGACAGGCAGATTCGCGGCGAAGTCGACGAGGACATGGTCGAGGAGGGGTACCCGTGCCTCGAGCGAGGCAGCCATTGCCAGCTTGTCGCCTCGAAGGAGCAGATAGTCCGGAAGCCAGACCTTTGTGTCGACATACAGCATGCGGTTCAGCGGCTTCTTGGCATCCACGGCTGCGAGATACTCCGAGAAGACGTAGTCCGACGAGACGTCGCGCAGCTGGGCCGCAACGTCACTCGTGAAGAGCTTCCGCTTCTCATCGAGGGGGAACAGGCTGTTCCACTGGGTGAAACGTGCGGTCTCATCGTGATGGGCGAGTGCCTTCAGCGCGATCGTGGCCCGATGGAGTGAGGGGACCCGACCGGTTGCGCTCGCGACCCTCGCGGTGAGCCCACCGGGTACGAACCGGGACACAGAGCTGAGCCGCTCCCCCGAATACCTCGCGTACCCGGCGAACAGCTCGTCGCCACCTTCGCCGGTGAGCACCATCTTGACATGCTGCGATGCGAGCCTCGAGAGCATGAGCGTCGCCACGGTCGCTTGGTCTGCAATCGGCTGATCGAGGTGCCACACGACATCGTCCATCAGGTCGAGGAAGTCCTCGGAACGAACCATCACCTCCCGGTGATCGGTGCCGAACTGTTCCGCCACCATCCGGGCATACATGCGCTCGTCTTCGACCGAGCCCTCCTGTGCGAACCCCACGGAGAACGTCTTGACGGGCTCATCGAGGATCTCGCTCATCAGAGCGACGATCAAGGACGAGTCGACACCACCACTCAGGAACGCGCCGAAGGGCACATCACTACGGAGTCGCAGTCGCACGGATTCCTGGAGAATGGACTCCAGCTCCTCGGTGTACTCGGACTCACTCCGACGGTCACCCTCGCCGCCAGCAAAGGAGAGATCCCAGTAGCGCTGCATCGAGGTCCGGCCGTCCTCCCACGACATGGAGTACCCGGGCGGCAGTGCCTTGATGCCGTCGAACATCGTTCCGGGCGCAGGCACGTACTTGAGGGTCAGGTAGTTGCTCAGCCCGTCGAGATCGATCGACGCGCTGACATCGGCGTGCTCGAGGAGCGACTTGATCTCGGAGGCGAAGACGAGCGAGTCACCCTGGAGCCGGTAGTACAGCGGCTTGATGCCGAGGCGGTCCCGTGCGACGAACAACCGGCGGTTCTCGATGTCCCAGATGGCGAAGGCATACATGCCGCGCAGGTGATGGACACAATCGTCCCCGTACTCCTCGTAGAGGTGCACCAACACCTCGGTGTCCGATGCCGTGGCGAACCGGTGCCCTCGCTGCTGGAGGTCGTGGCGGAGCTCGCGGTAGTTGTAGATCTCGCCGTTGAAGACGACCACGACGGACTCGTCCTCGTTGAAGATCGGCTGGTGGCCACCTTCGACATCGATGATGCTCAACCGCCGCATGCCCAGCCCAACCCCGTCGGCTACGAAGAAGCCCTCGTCGTCGGGGCCGCGGTGGCGGATCACGTCCGTCATCGGGCGCACCGTCTGGCTCATGCGGCCCGCATCCTGTCGAGGTTGGACCGCTCCAACGATGCCGCACACTATGGAGCCACCCGTCCACCATCGTGATCACGATCGCGTCCGAGAACCTGCTCGTAGATTCCGGCGACTCGCCGCCCGACGGTGGCCAGGTCGAGACCCTGGGCGATGACGCCGCGACGTCCATCCTCGGTGTCAGGCTCCCCGAGCACCTCCTGCAAGCCCAGGGCCAATGCGTCGGCGTCCCTCGGGAGCACCCGGTAGCCGGCGAGACCCTCGAGCAGCTCGGCCACGTCGCCGACCTCGACCGACACGACCTTCAGGTTGCAGGCCATTGCCTCCTTCACGACGTTCGGCGAGCCCTCCACGTATGACGTCATCAACATGGCCTCACATGCGCTCATGTAGAACGGCACCTGCTCTGCGGGCACCTGGCTGAGCGGGACGAGCGTCAAGTCCTCGCCCATGAGCTCAGACGCTCTCGCCGTTGCCGCTGATGCCAGCGAGAACTGCTTCCGTGGATTGCGGGGGTCCCCGGCGAACAACACGTACCGTTTCTCGGGATCCCAATCGAGTCGTTCGATGGCCGTCGTGCGCTCCATGGGTTCGAAGACCGAGAGGTCGACACCGTTGGGCACGACCGACGCCTCGACCGGCGCAACGACGCGAGCCATTTCGGCCGACTTGACGATGACGGCATCGACCAGACGGGCCAGGTAGCGATTCACCCTGGTCATGAACACGCTCATGCGCCCGAGCTGGCCATCCTCACCGGGGGTCCCAAGCAGATCGTCACCCATGAACGACACGACGATCGGCTTGGACCACTGAAAGCGCGCCAACCACCCGCAATAGCCGAAGTGGCCGTGCACGATGTCGACCGCCCGGATGGCCCGGTGGAGCTTGGGGATCGATGTGAAGTACTTGACCTTTCCCGCTCCTTCGACCTCGAACACCTGCACATCGACGCCCTCGTCGCGCAAGGACGCGATTTGCCTCGCCAGCGGCGCCATGGTGTTCGCGTCACTCGCCGACGGCAGAGGGACCGTCACGACGAGCACGGAGATCGGACGACTCATGATGCGTCCACCTTCCCGGTCGACCGATCGAAGCTGAGGTCCGGGGCGTGGAGGAGGTGATACAGGATCATCGCCATGTAGCGCGGATATCCGGTTCGGTCCGACAGGACCCCGTAGTCGCCGCGAGAGTGTGGGAACCCGCCGTGGGGGCGCTGCTGGCCGAGCACGTAGCCGAGGGCACGTTCACCGGTGGAGGTGTGGTCGCCGAACCCCTGTTGCGATGCCCGCACCATGGCGGCGCCGAGCACAGCAGCGTGATACGTCACGCGCCGCCGACCGGAGCCACATTCGTAGCGCACGTAGCCCTCGGGCGCCACGCCCGTCTCCAGGTACCCGAGCGAGCGCTCGATCAGAGGCTCGACCCTCGGTTCGCCTCGGAGCTCGTGGCAACGGAGGAGGTTGAGCAGTTCGAAGGCGTTGTACTGGTAGCACTGGAAGTGTGCCCGTCCACCATCGGGCGCGTCCGGCGGAACCGTATACGGGAACTCGCCCGACTCCTTCTGGACGGCCTCGATGAACGTCAGCATGCCGGGAAGCGGCTCGACGACCTCGTCGTCGCCCGTCACGTCGTGAAGCTCCGACAGGAAGCGGAGGACGGTGATGGAGTTGTTCGGGACCCTGTCCCCGCCACGCCATGCGAAGTAGTTGATCGCCAACTGGTCCTCGAGCCGCTGGAATCCGGTCTCCTCCAAGAGGAACCGATGCCAGCGCCGAGCGGAGTCGAGGAACTCCGACTGGCCTGAGCGCCGATAGGACTCGAGGAGCGCCATCGACGCCCACGTCCCCTCGTTGGTGGCCACCCGACCGCCCCACTCCGGATTCGGGTATTCCCAGGCGCCATCGGTTCGCTGCGATTCGGTCACTCGGACCGCGGTCCTCACGGCGATCTCGCGGTACTCGTCTGCGCCGGTCCGCGCGAAGAGCGCCCAGTTCGCGAGCATCCAGTAGGCCTGTCCCTGGAGGTAGTAGAGACGATCGTTCCACGAGAGCGGTGTGTACGACTTGACGAAGCGACCGATTCGGTAGTCGAACCGGATACCGGGGTCGGGGCCGACGAGACCGTCGTCGACGAAGTACTCGTCGACCAGATGCCGATGGAGCCGGAGAACCGGCTCAGCCACGCCTTCCCAGGAACTCATGTCCTGCCGGTGCCCTTCACCCACGCGACCTGCTCTGCGAGCCCGTCCTCGACGGTCCACATCGGCGCCCAGTTGGTGGCGGCACGAAGGCGGTCAGTGGTGCCCCCGGTGCGATCGGGGTCGCCGAGCGCCTTGGGGGTGTGCTCGAGGATCAGCGGGCGCTCGACGAGGCGCTCGATGAGGCCGAGCACTTCGTTCACCGTGGTCGGGCTGCCGCCCGCAACATTGAAGATCTCGTGACCCGACAGGTCAGCCGCCGCAACGGCGATCGTCGCATCCACGATGTCGTCGACGAAGGTGAAGTCCCGCACTGCGGTCCCGTCTCCATACACCGTGACAGGATTCGACGCGAGGGCGGCACGGATCCACTTCGTGAACGCCATGTCCGAGCGCTGCCTCGGGCCGTAGACGGTGAAGTACCGCAGGCTGACGACATCGATGTCCATCTGGGACACGTAGGCACCGACGAGCGACTCGCACGCGGCCTTCGTGACGCCGTACGGGGAAATCGGGGCCAACGGGTCCGACTCGGTGGTGGGATACGCCGCTGCACGACCGTACACCGACGAGGACGACGCAAAGACGAGGCGCGTCGACGGGTGAACGGCGACGGCGTCGAGCACCCGCTGGGTGGCGAGGATGTTCGCCCGGCTCACATTCGAGAAGTCCACCCACGATGCCCGAACACCCGGTCGTGCCGCGAGGTGGAACACGACGTCGGCGTCCGCGACGTGTGGCAGCAGATCGATATCGTTGACGTCACCCTCGATGAATTCGAACTCGGGGTGCTTCGACAATCCTCCGATCAACGAGCGTCGCGTAGACGTGTCGTACGTGGGCGAGAAGCAATCGATACCCAACACCGACCAGCCGGTAGCAAGGAGCTGCTCAGTTACGTGCGACCCGATGAACCCTGCGCAACCTGTGACGACCGCCTGCACTACCCTTGCCTCCCCGCGCTCGGCGACAGGGTTACCCTAGGCGCGGTCGGTGTGCCAGGTGAAGATTGGCGGCAACTCCTCGTCACGCTGGGCCTGCCTCTGTTGACTCGGTACACGCATCGACCAGACGATCTAGGTCTCGAGATGTCATGAACCGGTTGATCGGGAAGTGGATGAGCCTGTTGGCCAGGAGAGCGGTGTTCAGATAGGCGCCCGGATCCGTACCCCAGGCATCGGCCGCAATACGGGAGATACCGAGCGGGTCACCCCAGAGGGTGTAGGCATTGATTGCCCGACTCCTGAGATGCGCTCGCATGCCGCGACGGTCCACAAACTCCGGCACGATCGCTCCGATCGCGGTGTAGATGTGATTGCCGGGATCGGATTGGAACTGGAATCCGAAGGGCTCGAGTCGCCGACGAATCTCAAGCCCGTCCTCGCCGCGAGCGCCGGATTCCCGTGCACAGTTC
>JBDHLU010000174.1:0-9121 GCA_039656555.1 Gemmatimonadota bacterium
CTGCTTGATCTGGGCGTCCCATGGACGCCGGCCTTCGTCGATCGATCGGGCCAGGTTCTCTAGCGCGGCCGTCGTGCCGGCGATGGCATGTTGCTTGGCCATGAGGGCGGACCCCCGCAGCGCCCGCGTGATCCGGACCACTTCACCGGCGCTCGGTGGGTCGTGTGGGGACACGAGAGCATCCAGGCGTTCGAGATACTCGCCCGCCTCCATGGCAAAGAATTCCGTGAGTCCCATGCGTTCGCTCATGGCGGCAAACCTATGATTTTCCCGGACTTAGGTCAACGCGCAGCATCGATCAACCCGCGCATTTCCCGCACTGCAGATTCCATTCCGACCAGAATACTGCGGCTCACGATGCTGTGCCCGATATTCAGTTCTTCGATTTCTGGAATGGCCGCAACCGGTTGAACGTTGTCATAGTCCAGCCCGTGTCCGGCATGCACGGCCAATCCTGCTGCCGCCCCGTCGCGGGCTGCGGTCTGTAGCTCACCGAGGGTTTGGTCCACATGGGGATAGGCGTTGGCGTACCGCCCTGTATGTAGCTCGATGGCCGGAACCCCGAGTTCGGCCGATCGCGCGACCGAGGCGGCATCGGGGTCGATGAACAGGCTCACGCGAATGCCGCTGGCCCGCAGCCGGTCTATGGCCGCCCGCAGCCTCATGTCGGTGGCGTCGCCGGCCGTTCCCAATGCCAGGCCACCTTCGGTTGTGATTTCCTCACGGCGTTCGGGTACCAGCGTTGCCTGAAACGGTCGAAGCTCTTCCGCTATGCTCAGGATCTCGTCCGTGGCGGCCAACTCGAAATTGAGGACCGTGGAGACTTGGGAAGCGAGGCGCCGCATGTCGTCGTCCTGTACATGGCGACGATCCTCCCGCAGATGGGCTGTGATGCCATCTGCTCCGGCGCGCTCGCTGGCCATGGCCGCGTCGACCGGATCGGGTTCAGTGCCGCCACGTGCCTGTCGGACGGTCGCCACGTGATCGATGTTGACGTAGAAACGCATGAGGAAACGATTGAGCTTGGGTTCGGAATGTCTTAGCTTGCGTGTCGATGACCCGACTCAAACATATGATGATCGCCTGCGCCGCGCTCACCGTAGCTGCGTGCAGCCGGCAAGCCCCTTCGCCTACTGATCCCAGTGTCGTAATAACGCGCTTCATGGATGCCGTTTCGGCCGAGGATTACGAGGTCATGGGCCAACTGTGGGGGTCGCAAGACGGACCTGCGGTGGAGTGGATGGATCGGGAAGAACTGCGGAAACGACTCGTGGTCATCCAGGGGTTCTTGCTCCACACCGAATACGAAGTGCTCCCGTCGGCACCGCAGGTCAGTGATGGTGGGCGGCTGATCGTCCAAGTGCGCGTCGTGACGCCCACTGCCTGTGAACCGGTGGTCCCTTTCACAGTGGTACCCTATCGCGGTGATTGGCTGCTCGAGGCTATCGACTTGAATGCAGTGCGGCCAACCAGGGTCTGCCGCTAGCCTTCCGTTTCCGTCAATTCAATGAGAATACCAGCGGTCGTCTTGGGATGAAGGAAGGCGATCCGGCTGCCACCCACGCCTACGCGAGGCTCTTCATCGATCAATTGGTACCCGTGCTCCCGGCACGAGGCGAGGGCGGCATCGAGGTCGGGCACGCGGTAGCATATGTGGTGAATGCCGGGGCCACGACGTTCGAGGAACTTGGCGATTGGGCCGTCCGGGGTGTCCGGGGTGAGGAACTCGATCCCAATGGCGCCCGCCTGGACGGACACGATGCGCGCGCCGTCGGCGAATTCCGGTTCGGAGGGTTCCAATCCGAGCACGTCTCGGTAGAATGCAACGGCGCTCTCGAGGTTGCGCACGGCAAGGCCGATATGAGCGACCTCTGGGTGGGACGCGGACACGGGAACCTCCCGATCAGACAGTGCGTTAGTTGGGTTGAACGACACCTGCTTCATAAACTGAGACATTATTGATATAGGAGCAACAATGGCAGTAACAATGCCCATGGCTGTAACGGACGAGGACTTCGCCGAGGAAATTGGTGGTCACGACGGCGTCGCAATCGTGGATTTCTGGGCCACCTGGTGTGGCCCATGCACTGCGATAGCGCCGATCATTGAACAGTTGGCGAAAGAATATGAAGGGCGGCTCAAGGTGGCCAAGCTGGACGTCGATGCCAGTCCTCAGACGGCGATGCAGTACGGCGTTCGCTCGATCCCGAGTGTTTTGGTGTTCAAGGGTGGGCAGCATGTCGACACTGTAGTCGGCTCGGTTCCCAAGGCCCTTTTGGTGGAGCGCATCGACGACCAATTGTCCCCTTCGAACTAGCTAAACGCCCAGCCGGACGACGAGGTGGCGTGCGCAGGCGCGCCGCCTCTTTTCTTGGGTGGTACTTGCCGTCACCTGCCATTCATCGACAGGTTACTAGCGACCACAGACGGGGTCTGGACTCGTAATCGTTATGCGTCGCTCAACCGCCCGGCTCGCCAGGAGCCAAGTGCTCCTTGCTGAGCTCGAGTTTCCTCTGGTCGAGGTGCACATTCACCGCACTCGACTGCCGTTCATTCACCTCGACAATCTGCTGGACTACGCCAAAATCGACCGTGACGGACAAGTAGACGGGTACATCACCGTCTACTTGCCCGACGAGTTGACGGTGTTGTTCATGGAGGGTGGTGAGTTGCGAACTGCTGTTGGGTATCAAGAGGGTGGCCGAGTGGTCTTGCCCATCTCCACAGCATTACGGCATATCCGAGACCATATGGAACGTGGTGAACTCGCTTTCGCGACCGCTCCGCTCGAACAACTGGCGTGGATGTACCAGAGCTGCGCCGAGCCGGCGACGGCACGGTTTGTCGATGCCGGGCAGCCGGAACAACTCCTCCCGGCACTGCGTCAGAGAATGTCGAGGAGTTCGTGCAACGGAACCTCGATCCGGATCCAGAAGGTCGGTTGCCGAGGGTGTCGGCCAAGGTGTTCAAGCACACGACGAGTGTTCCCGAGCAGGCGTCGTCGAAATTCGTCGAAACCTATCGGACGGTTTTCTGGGGGCTTGTGGACCGAGCGGATGCCGTCGCATCCGGTGGAGCGCGGAAGCAAGCCATCAAGTATCGGGACCTGGTCAAAACCATGTACCCGTCACTCGAGGCCATTGGGCAACCGCTCGATCAGGATCCGGTCTCGGTCGTTGCGACGCCGAAGCAACTCACCGCGGCTCTGTCGGAATGGGCGCGCCAGTTTCTCGAGCAAATCGAGATCGTGGCGCCCGGCGTGGCGGCGGAAACGCTGGCCGGTGCCACCAAGGATCACCGCTTTGTGCTCCAGAAGCATGGTTTTTTCGATGGCCTGCCGTGGAAAGTGAGTTGGTGACCGCCGGTACCCTCTACGTCGTCGCCACTCCCATCGGTAACCTCGACGATCTGTCGGCCCGCGCCCGGTCATTACTCCGAGCCGTACCCGTGGTGGTGGCCGAAGACACACGCCGTACCAGGATCCTCCTTACCCACATCGAGGCAACACCGCGGGTCCTCAGCTATCATGCGCATTCGAAGCCCAACCGCGTTGAGGCCATCCTCGACATTCTCGCTGAGGGCAAGGACGTGGCGCTCGTCACCGATGCGGGAACCCCAGGCATTTCGGATCCCGGTGTGGCGCTGGTCCGGGCCGCGCGGGACCAGGACCTTCAAGTGAGCGTGGTGCCGGGGCCGTCAGCGGTCGCGGCAGCCCTCTCATTCGCGGGCATTCCAGCCGATCGCTATTCCTTTGTAGGGTTCTTGCCCAGGAAGGGCCGGGACCGTCGGGACCTGGTGTCAGGCATTCGTGACTCGGTGTGGACCACGGTCATTTTCGAGGCTCCGAGTCGGTTGGGTGCCCTGCTCGCCGATCTCGAGGCGGCCTGTGGGGCGGATCGGGAAGTGGCCGTGGCCCGTGAGCTTACGAAAGTTCACGAAGAGCTTAAACTAGGAACGATCAGTGACTTACGGGTTTACTACGACGCGCACCCCCCGCGCGGCGAAGTGACCGTGATGGTGACCGGTCAGCGTCGGGCTCCCGTGAAAGTCGACCCCGAAGCCATCGTCGAGGCCGCCCGTCCGCTTTTGGATGAAGGGCACAGCCGGCGAGACGTCGCGAAACGATTGGCCGCCGAGTTGGGCGTGGCGCGGAACGAGGTATATCGGATTGTGAGTGAGCTGTGAGAACACGCGCCACATTGCCGGTCGTGCTCGCCCTGGTGCTCCAAGGAGCATCGGGAGCCGATCAGCTTGCCGTGGGTCGTCTGCAATACGAAGGTGGAGGCGACTGGTACGCCAATCCGTCGAGCCTGCCCAACCTCATCCAAGCCATCAACGAGCGCACGGCGCTACGCGTAGCTCCTCGTGCGCGGGTCGTGCGTCTCACGGATCCTGAATTATGGGAAGTGCCGTTTCTCCACATGACGGGACACGGCAACATCAGTTTCACGCAGCAGGAAGTCCGAGTGCTGCGCCGCTACCTCGAGGCAGGCGGGTTTCTGCATGCGGACGACAACTATGGAATGGACGAATCTTTCCGTCGCGAGATCGCTCGCGTATTTCCCGGCCGGCAACTCGTCGAGGTCCCGGTGGACCACCCGGTGTACCACGTCGTCTATGAGTTTCCGAACGGACTCCCCAAGATTCACGAGCATGACGGGGAGCCTGCGGTCGGGTATGGCATCTTCATTGGCGATCGCCTGGCGGTGTACTACTCCTACCAGAGCGATCTGGGAGACGGCTGGGAAGATGAGGACGTGCACGATGATGCAGCCAACCTCCGTGAGTCGGCATTGGAGATGGGTGTCAACTTATTCGTCTACGCGGTGACGGCGGCCCAGTGACGCAAACTCGGCATTGGCTCGAAGACCGTCGCAGCGTTTTCGCCCGGCGCCTCGCCGGTGCGAGTGCGTTACGGACCGTGGGTTTCGTCGTGTTGGCATGGACCCTTGGGCTGTGGTTGGCCCGATTCGGCCTGTACCAAGCACTTCCTGCCGCAGCGTTCCTGGGGTGGATTCTTGCGGTGGCAGCGGTCGTATGGGGCATCCGCCGGTGGAAGGGATCGGCCGACTCGGTCCGCATCGCGGCGCTGGCGGAAGCGGTGGAACACGGTGGGGTGCGCCGCCGGGGGTCAGTCCTGGGTGTTGCTGAGTGGAATCCGACGTCCGGACTCAGCAACCCGCTCGCGCAAGCCGCCGACACGCGCGTGGCCACGTGGCTCGCCGAGCAGGGTGACACTTCGCTCACTGCGGAACGGCAACGGGTGCAACACACCTTGACGCGAAGCTTCGGGCTCTTGGCAGTTGGCGTGGTTCTGTTCCTCGCTGCCGGGCCGACGTCACCGGCGAGTGCGTCATTTTGGAAGCCGCTCGATGCGGTGCGACGGAGCCGGCTTCCGGTCACGGTCACGGTAGATCGGGCGCAGGTCCGTCGTGGCGAACGAGTGACCGCGTTCATCTCCGCGCCGGGTCGCCGGGAGGCAAGCCTTTGGGTCCGGGCACCGGGGGAGGCGTGGGAAGCACAGCCCATCGTGCTCGATACCGCCGGTCGAGCCAACCTGACCCTCGGCCCGCTCGACAGCGACCGCTACCTTCGCGTGGAGGCGCGCGGCGGGTCATCGGAGGTCGTACACATTCGGGTCGAGCTGCCGGCGTTGCTTTCCGATCTACAACTCTTTGTCCGGTACCCACAATATCTCGACCGGGCAGACGAGCCGATCGCGGCCAGCGACGAGCCACTCCCATTGCCAGTCGGCTCGCGAGTGGTCACAGACGGCGAGGCCACGGTGCCGATTCGCGAGGCTAGCTGGATTGCGGCCACCGACACGGTCACGCTCGACATCGACGGCCGGGCGTTTTCCGGGACGCTCCGTGTTACCCGAAGTGGGGTGTACGAGCTTACGGTGGTGACGGAAGCTGGGGGAGGGTTGGATCAATCGTCTCCCACCATCAATGTGATTGCCGTTCCGGATTCGATTCCCCAGGTGGCGATCCCGGTGCCGGGTGTGGACACGGTCGCACCGATTTCGCTGCGCCAGCCGCTCTTGATCGATGCCCGTGACGATCACGGACTCACGCACATCGAGCTTGTCAGCTGGCGCGTGTCGCGTCTAGGAAACCGTGACGCCGACGAAGTCGTCAATGTTCCGCTCCCAGTCGAAGGAACCGATCGGGCCGTCGTACAAGCGCTTCTCGATCTCAATGAGCGCGGGTTTCTTCCGGGCGATACGGCGTTCTTCAAGGTTCGGGCGATCGACAATTCACCTCAGCGGCAAATGGGTGAAAGCGATGTGTTTGCACTCCGGTTGCCGTCAATGTCCGAACTGCGGGGTGAACTCCGTGACGAGTCGCGAGCGCTGGGCGAGATGGCCGATTCTCTTGCGGCACGCCAGGAGGAGTTGGCGCGCGAGCTGGAAGACTTGGCGGCCGAACGCGAACGGGGCACTGACGATCAGATGGATTTCAACTCGGTCGAGCGAGCGCAAGAGTTGTTGGACGAGCAACAGAACGCCGTCGAACAGGCGGAACAACTGCGCGACGCACTCGAGGAACTAGATGATGCCGCGTGGTCCGCGGGCCTCACCGATTCGGAGTTCCACAAGCAGATGGAACAGTTGCAACGGCTTCTGGACCAGGCTCTGTCGGAGGAACTGTCCGAAAAAATCGCCGCGCTCCGCGAATCGCTCGAGAATCTGGATGCCTCGCAGGTCCGTGAGGCGCTGCGTGATTTGGCAGAAGCGGCAGAACGTCTTCGGGAGGAATTGGAACGGAATCGGGAGTTGTACGAACGAGCCGCACTCGAAGGGCAGCTGTCGACACTCTCGGACGATGCCGAAGATTTGGCGCAACAGCAACGCGAGTGGAATGAGGCCACTGAGCAGGGAACCGACTCGGCGATGGCGGCTACCGAAGAAGCTCTGGCAGCTGAAGCCGAGTCGCTGGCGGCCGAGCTGTCACGGTTGCAGGAGATGGCCGACTCCATGGGTGGATCGCTCGACCAGTCGATCGAGAATGCTCAACAAGCCTCGGCGAACATGCAGCAGGCGGCGCAACAAGCCCAACAAGGTCAACAACAACAGGCGCAGGAATCGGGCGAGGCAGCGAGTCAATCGCTCGATCCACTGAGCCAAGAGCTACAGCAGCAACGCGATCAGATGCGCGAGCAGTGGCGTCAAGAGATCATGGACGCGATGGACGCGGCGTTGATCGAGACCGTGGAGTTGGCGCAAGAGCAGGAGTCGATTGCGAATCAACTGCGGAGCGGCGATACCGGGGCGGAGGTACGGGGTCAACAAGCTGCCGTTCGTGAGGGTGTCGACAAGGTCATGGAGCGCGTACAGGGCGCCGCGGGAAAGAACGCGTTGATCTCGCCGCGTCTGGGAACCACGCTAGGCCTCTCGCGCCTTCGGATGACGCAGGCATTGGAACAACTGCAGCGCGCGACCCCGAATGGAAGAGAAGCGGCGGAATCTGCCGATCAGGCGCTCGATGCGTTGAACGCCATGGTCTACGCCTTGTTGCAAACCCAGGGTGACGTGCAAAGTGCGGAGTCAGGGTCGGGCATGCAGGAGGCCATGGAGCAACTCGCACAGATGGCGGAGCAGCAGGGCGCGATGAATGGCGAGACGGGCAACATGATGACGATGGCGCCGTCCGGCGAACTGATGCAGCAACTGCAAGCAATGGCACAGCGCGAGCAGGCACTTGCCCAGCAACTCGAACGACTCGATTCCGGTGGTGAGGTCGGTGGTGCAGAGGAGATGGCCGAAGAGGCTCGCGAGATCGCCCGCGAACTCGAAGCTGCCCGACTCGATCGTGATTTGCAGGAACGGCAGGAGCGCCTGTTCCGCCGGTTACTCGACGCCGGCCGGTCGTTGCGCAACGACGAGGAAGACGAACGTGAGGAGCGGGTTAGCGAATCGGCCGACCCGTCCTTAGTGCGGGTGCCGCAGGCCGGCGCGGTGACACGGGATACTCCGCGGTACCCCGTCCCCACATGGGCCGAACTCCAGGGACTCTCTCCGGAGGCACGCCGTCTCATCCTGGACTATTTCCGCAAGCTGAATGAACGCCGTCCGTAGCGCAGCCGTGCTGTTGCTCATGCTTGCCGCGAGCGTGACGCGTCCGGCCATCGCGCAGACGCAGGCCGATCCAACGCCGAGTCAGCTCGAGCGGCGTGGGCGGTACGAAGAAGCGGCAGTTGGGTTCAAGGCCATACTGGATGCGGAGCCGGGGAACGTGACGGCATTGCTCGGCCTCGAACGCGTGTTGGTCAATCGGTTGGACCAAACGGCAGAGATGCTCCGGTACATCGCGCGAGCGATCGAGGCGTCACCACTGCACGAACAAATCCGCGAGGTGGATTTTCGCGTCGCGGCCTCCGAGTTCGGTGCTGACAGCGCCGAGGCAGCGTTTCGGCGGTGGGGAGATGCGATGCCGTTGAGTGCCGCTCCATATCGTCTGTACGCGTTCTGGCTGGGTGGTCAGGGAGATCTCGAAGGGGCCCTCGCGGTACTCGACCGTGGTGACGAGCGTATTGGGAACGCGCGGATCGCCCAGTACCGCGCGCAGATTCTCATCATGGCTGGCGATTGGCTAGCATCGGCGAGTCATTGGCGGCGTGCCGTAGACCTCGACCCCGCGTACGCGCAGGCTGCGGGTTCTTCGCTCTCCCGCACTCCGGTGGAATACCGTGACGTGATTCTGCAGACCGTGTTGGGCATCCGGCCGACCACGTCGGCCCAGCTGTTGAGTGCCGATCTGCTGGTGCGATGGGGGCGTCCCGAAGAAGGATGGACGCTCCTCGACCGTGCGTTGCCCCCGAACGACGTGCAGGCGGCGGCGTTGCTCCGTCGCTTTGCCGACCGCGCGGGGCAGCTTCGGACGCTCTCCGGTGCGCGCGCGCGGGGATATGCCCTCGAACGGTTGTCTGAGCGGCAGACTGGCGCGGAGGCCTCACGCACCCGCGTCGCTGCCGCGCGAGCGTTTGCGGATGCGGGTGAGCTAGAGGCGGCACAACGACTGCTCAATCGGTCGCGGACGCGCGGTAGCGAAACCGACGACGCCGTCGCGGCCGCGACGCTGATCCGTGTGCTCGCCGACGCCGGCCAACTTGCGGAAGC
>JBDHLU010000175.1:0-6279 GCA_039656555.1 Gemmatimonadota bacterium
TTCTGGCGTCGAGTGTCGAAGCGGAGATTGCGTCGCTCGACGCGGAAGACCAGGTAGCGTTTCTGGAGGACATGGGTCTCGCCGAGTCGGCGCTCTCGCGGTTTATTCGCGCCGCGTACGGTCTTCTGGATCTCATCTCGTTTTTCACCGTTGGCCCCGACGAGGTCCGAGCCTGGCCGATCCGGCGTGGTACCAATGCTCGGGCTGCGGCAGGCAAGATCCATTCGGATCTGGAGCGCGGATTCATCCGGGCAGAGGTCACGCCGTATGAGGCTTTCATGGAACTCGGGTCGGAGCAAGCGGTTAAGGATGCCGGACGCCTGCAGGTCGAAGGCAAGGATTACGTCGTGGCCGACGGCGACATCCTGCACGTGCGGTTCAACGTATAGCCAGATTCTCCAAGATGTGACGCCCCTCACGGCGCAGAGCGGCATCGCGTGTTAATTGGAAGCCCCTGATATGCGCGGAGGCCGTTCCCTCGTGGCCCATGGCAGGAGTGTTTGGTGTGGTTCGTTGGTTTCAGTCGCGGCGCTGGTAGGTTGCGGCGGTGGTGTGGCTGTGCCCGCAGTCGAACCCGAATCCTTAGGCGATCGGCCTCCCGAAGTGAGCACCGTGCAGGGCAGCTTCAAGCTCGATGCGCCTGCACCCACGCCGGTCGTCGTGATGCTCGAGCCGATTGCGCGTGGCACGTTGCCACCGACACCACGGCGCGTGATACGAGTTACCTCGTCGACCGACCTCTTCAATCCGCGGTTCGTAGTCGCCGACACGGGTGACACGTTGGTGTTCGTGAACGGCGGTAACCTCAAGCACGAATTCTTCTCGCCAGAGATCGGCATGGACGTGTCATATCCGTTGGGAGCCACGTCGGAATTCTGGTCGCTCAACTTTCTCGGCGCGGGCGTTCGCACGTTTTTCTGTCGGCTCCATCACGATGAGACGTTTTCCGTGTACGTGAGCGACACGCCGTTCCACGCGGTGCCCAACGAGCACGGCCACTACGTGATTGCCGAGGTACCGGAAGGCGCCTACCGCTTAATGCTGTGGAGCAGGGCAGCCGAAGGGACGATACGACAAATACAGGTGAGTGGACGTAGGCAAATAGTCGAGAACATCCGCCTCAACTCGAGCAGATCTGGGACTTGAAATTTCCGGGAATAAAAATGGGCGTGGTTGCGAAGCTTGCGGCGTTGCTCGGAGGCTTGGCTGCCGCGTCCACGTTGTTGGCGCTTTTCGTTCAAGACCGCGCGCTGAGCGCCGATCTGCATTTGGCTGCACAGCGACGGCTGGAGGCATCTGCGGATGCCGCAGATCGGGTGATGGCCGATCACTTCCAGAGTGTTGCCGAGCGTTACGCGGCAATCAGCACGACGCCGGCGTTTCGCGCCAACCTCGAGGCCGATCATCTGCCGACGCTGACGTTCTACGCCGAACGTCTAGCCAAAGAGCAACGTGCTGCCGCTGTGGCGTTCGTGCTTTCTTCAGGAGAGATCGGCACCAGTACCGGACCTGTTGCGCTCGCGCGGAAGGCGTCGCAGCGAGTGGAACGGGATATGAGGACCGGCGCGATCGCATGCGTGGGCGTTGGCGATGAGAGTGCCGTGCGACGACCCGGGCAGGCCGTGTTTTCACCATGTGCCTATCCCGATCGCGCAGAGGCGTCCGTGCTCGAGCACGAGGGTGACCTGTACGTGCGGATTGCGGTGCCTCTCCTGACCCGGGGTGCGGTTGTCGGAGGCCTATATGTACTTGAATCCCTGAACACCGAGACCCTGGCGGCATGGTCTGCCATCGTCGGGGGAGACGTGCACGTTTCTACGGTAGGCGACCTTGCGCCGGTGGATCTCATCGATACAGTGCGCGTGCTCCCAGATCTCGCATTCATGCTCGCGACAACTTACGCGCCGGAGCAAGCCACTATCGCCCGGTCGCGGCGCAATCTCGTGCTGTCCGGTTTGGGTGCCCTCTTGCTCGCGCTCATCGCGAGCTTCTTTCTGGCAAAACGGTTTTCGCGGCCGATTCTCGCTATTCACCGCGCCGCAGAGCGAGCTCAAACGGGGTTGCTGGAACCGGGTCTCGATGTCGACCGGGACGACGAACTCGGCGATCTTGGGCGCGCGTTCAGTTCCATCGTGTCGCGCTTACGGGGGAGCGAATGGCAATTGGGGCGGGCCAAGCGCCTCGCGAGGCTGGACGATTGGACGCTCGACCTGTCGACCAATCTCGTCGAGGGTGGTACGGAGTTTCGTCGGTTGTTTGGGCTGAGGACCGATGACCCGGTCGGTGTCGATGATCTGATCGCGCGGGTGCGTGAAGAAGACCGTCAGAAACTCCGGACGGCATTGCGCCGCGCGAGCCATCCCAACAGCTCCTTGCGACTGGACGTCCGTCTCGGTCTCCGGCCAGGTCGAGATCGTGTCCTTCATTTGCGCGGCACCTGCAATGGAGATCGTATTTCGGCGACGGCGCAGGACGTCACGTTGCGATGGGCAACCTCTCGTCGCATCAAGTACCTGTCCATGCACGACTCTCTCACGGGACTGGGCAACCGCGACTACTTCCTGTGTCGTCTCGAGCAAATGGTGCGCGATGGCGATCCATTCGCTGTGTTGATGGTCGGCCTCACCGATTTCCATGCAGTGACAAGCGCGGTAGGTCACACCGCCGCCGACCGCGTGTTATGTGAAGTGTCGCAGCGGGTGGTCGATGGACTGCCACGGGTGACTGCACCTTCCGACGGGGAGCGAGAAGACGGTGTCGCGGCGATGCGCGTTGGGAATGCCGAGTTCGCCATGTTGATTCCGGTGGGATCTCGGGCCGATGCGACCAAGCACGCGAAAGCGACGCTCGATCGGTTGGACACACTCGTCGCGGTCGGTAACGACGAGGTTGGTGTCGAAGCTTCGATCGGCATCTGTTTGTGGCCGGATGACGCTGAGGATGTAGAAGGCCTCGTACAGAACGCGCTCACGGCACTCGAACAAACCAAGATCGTTGGAAAGGACCGCTACCAGTTCTATCATAGCGCGATGCATGAGGAGGCATCACGCCGGTTGCACATGGCGAGTGTATTGCGCCGCGCGGTCGAGCATGGGGAACTGGAGGTGCACTATCAACCGCGCGTACGGCCCAGTGACGGCTATGTCGTGGGTGTCGAAGCGCTAGCGCGGTGGAATAGTGACGAGTTCGGCGTCGTACCGCCTAGCGAATTCATTCCTCTGGCCGAAGAGGTAGGGATCGTGACCCAACTCGGTGAATGGTGCCTCGGAGTTGCGGTGAAGGACCTAGCGCAGTGGCGTGACCTCGGCGCCGGCGACTTACGCATGGCAGTGAACATCTCCAAGCATCAACTCACGCCAAATATCGTGCGCGCCGTTCTTGCGACTACCAACGGGACCGATCCGTCAAGCTTGGAGTTCGAGGTTACCGAGAGTGTCTTGATCGAACACGGTAGCGAGGCGCTCGGCGCCCTCGAGGACCTCGGCAAGCATGGGTTCCGGATCTCACTGGATGACTTCGGGACGGGGTATTCCTCGCTTGGGTACTTGCGTCAGCTTCCTATCGATGCCGTGAAGATCGATCGGTCCTTCGTGAGCGAATTGGCTACCAACGAGGAAGCGGCGTCAATCATTTGGGCCGTTGTGATGATGTGCGAGGCGCTCAAATTGGATGCGGTTGCCGAGGGAGTCGAAACGGAAGTCCAGTGCGAGCGCGTGGTGGAACTCGGCTGTCATGAAGCGCAGGGATTCCTGTTCGCCCCACCGATGCCCGCTGGACAACTCGAAACGTTTCTTGCAGCGCGGGACATCATCCAGCTCGCTCGCGCCTAGTCGTTCTAGCGCTGGAACAGTGGCTGGTATGGAGAGATGCTCCCACGGTCCACTACCAAGTGCTGGTACCCGCTTTGTGGACCGCCGGTTCGCACAAAGTCTCCTGGACCTCCGCTTTTAAGGTCGCCGCGATACCGTTCGTGTAGGTACTGGCTGAGCTCGATCGCCGTTACGGCGCCGTCTCGATCGGCGTCTGCAAGTCGATCGCCCACCGCGTCCGCCACGAAGATCGACAGGAATCCGCCGGCGCGGAACTTCACCGCAACGGCCGACGTGACGTCCTCTTCGGACGAGAAGAATCCGATCCGCCCTGGCACCGAGATGACGTCTTTCGAGAAGCCTCCACTGAAGCATGCGTCGAGGATGACGATGGTGATTCCCGCATCGATCGCGGACAGCATCGTGCTGAACTCGTCGTCCGTTATAGCGGCGTCATACAGCTCGATGGTCTCATCCAATCCGTCCGGATCGGTGATTTGCGGTCCGTCGGCACGCGGTACCCTGCTACCGTGGCCCGAATAGAAGAACACGAATTGGTCGTTGGGCCCGATCCTGGGTGCGAGTTGGCGAATGGCCGCTGCTAGCTGTGTGGTCGTCGCATCAGAATCGGTGAGGACGATCGCATCTTCCGGTCGCATGCCCGCCCCGCTGATCATGGCATCGCGAACGCGAATAGCGTCCTCTGCGGTGTAGCTGAGATTCGAGGCCCTCCCGCCGTAGTCGCTGATTCCGGCAAAAATGCCGTAGAGCCGTCCTTCTCCCGGAGATAGCTCGGACACGGCTGTCGCGGCAAAGCGTTGCACTGCAATTTCGTACGATCCGACCTGGTCGGCAACATAGGATGTTGCCGTTATGCGGTAGCGGCCAGCGTCGCGAAGGACCAACTCCACCTGCGATCGTGAGGTACTGCCATTGAAGTCGTCGTTCGTGATCCTCTCGCCATTCGGCGAAGTGACTTCAAGGTAGGTGTCGAAGTCGGTGGAGGTCATGGCGACCATAATTGATTGACCAACCCTGCCCTCAAAGACGTAGAGGTCCCGATACGCACCTGATGCTCGCGATGCGTCGCCGGCCTCGAGCTGCCCTCGAGTCGTTCCATCGACAGCGATGGTCGCCACATCCCGTTGGTCACTTGCGGCAGTAGCCGCGCCTTCTGCCATGTCGATACTGAGTTGGTAGGCTCCCGTCTCGCCGGGTTCGAACGACGTGACAAGCACGGTGTACGTACCCGATTCGGTCACATCCATCTCGAGGACGGAGTGGCCCGGACGGTCGGCATCATCGTTCTCGATCTGCTCTCCGTTCGGATCCTGCAAAATGAGGTACGTGTCGAAGGCGTCTGAAGTGAGATCTATGGCTACGCGTTGGCCGGGCCGACCGACGAACTCGTAGCTGTCTGCGAACTCGCCTGACCGCAACGTGTCGTCGGGGGCGGCGAGCGAGTTCTGTTCGATGCGGGGCCCGCTCGCCGGAGCTGTCTCCAAACGGTCGATACGGACGTCGTACGTTCCCGTTTCGCCAGGCTTGTAGGAGGTGGCGAGGATGTTCACGGCGCCGGCCGATGCGGCCGTGAACGATATGAGCGACCGACTCGCGTCACCTTCGTGGTCGTCGTTGTCGAGCTGTTCACCGTCGGGTGGATTTACGATGAGGTATGGGTCGAAATCCGCCGAGCGAAGGTCGACAACGATAAACTCTCCGGCTTGGACCTCCAGTGAATACCGGTCGGCGTACTCACCGGAGTCGAGTGTCTCGTCGTCGGACGCGAGCGCGCCACTCTCAAATCGGGTACCGTCGTCGGTGGCAGCGGCTCCGATGGATATATTGAGTGTATAGCTACCCTCCTCTCCTACCTCGTAGCTTGTCGCAAGCGCCGTCCACTCTCCCGACTGGGATGCGATGACGTCGACCCGGGAGTGGTTTTGCGACCCTTCGAAGTCGTCGTTTTCCACTTGCTCACCGCCGGGTCGTTCGACGATGACGTAGGTGTCGAATGCTGACGATTCAAGGTCGATCATGACCCGCTGCCCCGCCAAGACCTTAAAGCTGTAGCGATCAGCGTACTCACCGCTCCGGAGCTTGTCGTCACCGCTTGCCAGTGTTCCCTGGTGGGTGGTGCCGCCCTGAGACGCGGCGCCTGTCGCCGCCCCCTCCTCAAAAACGCCAAGGCCGTAGAAGCATGGGTCCTCGGAGCACTTCACCATGCTGACCACGACGGTGTAGGGGCGTGGGTCTGTCGCCGTCAAAGCCAGCACCGGTCTGTCGTCGACCTCGACATCTATATCGATCTCCTCGCCATCAGGGTCGAGGAGCCGAAGGTCGAGGTCGGTGCAATCGGCGTCACATACTCCGAGGATTACGTAGGCGTTCCCGGTAGTGAAACGCAGGGAGACCCTCGTCGTTTCGGAGGCCTCGAGTGCCCCGTTCCTGGAATCGTCGATGAGTTGGT
>JBDHLU010000176.1:0-6260 GCA_039656555.1 Gemmatimonadota bacterium
TCCGTTTGCGGCGCTGAGTGCCATTCCTGCGGGCACGTCGACGATGCGCGACATGACGGATGTGCGCTTCGAGGTTCCGGAATTCGTCGCCGACAAATGCACCGGGTGCAGCCAATGCTGGGTCCAGTGCCCGGACGCTGCCATTCCCGGCCTGGTCACCGAATTCGACGCGTTGTTGAATAGCACTATCGTCGCCCTCTCGAACGGTCGTTCGTTCGATCGGTTGCGCCAGATCGTGAAGCCCCTTGCTCGTGAGTGCCGGAAGATCATGAAAGTGACACCGTTCCACGACTTTGGCTCAGTATTGACCGAGGCGTATGCGACGGTGCTCGACAAGATGGATCCGGATCCCGAACGCCGTGACCAATTGGACACGGAGTTCGGCCCAGTGGCGGCGGCGCTCGCCGAGTTCCCCCTGGCAAAGACGGCACCGTTCTTCGACGCACCCGAAGCAAAGGAAAAAGGTACCGGCGCACTGCTATCGATCACGATAAACCCGGAAGCGTGCAAGGGGTGCAACATCTGCGTCGACGTCTGCCCGGACGATGCGCTCATCACGGTCAAGCAGACCGAAGATGTAGTCGACAAGTTACGGCGCAACTGGGACCTATGGGGGAAACTGCCGGACACTCCCGATCGGTACATCAACGTCCGCAACATGGAGGAGGGCATCGGCGTCCTTTCCACCCTACTGCTCAAGAAGGAAAACTACCAGTCGATGTTCGGCGGGGACGGTGCCTGCATGGGATGTGGCGAAAAAACCGCCGTCCATCTGGTGCTCTCCGCCGTGAATGCGATGATGTTCCCCCGGGTGGCAGACTATGTGACACGCCTCGACGGGTTGATCAAGGGACTCGACGAGAAAGCTCGGACGCTGCTGGTATCCGATGCTGACTTGGACGCGATCGAGGCCCAGAATGACAAAGTGGCACTTGACGTCGACCCGGACAAGAAACAACAGATCGATCGCATCAACGCGGTCATTCACGACCTCAAAGACCTGCGCTGGCGGTACACCGAAGGCCCGAGTGGAAAGGGCCGCGCGCCACTGGGTATCACCAACGCGACCGGCTGCTCGTCCGTGTGGGGCAGCACGTACCCGTTCAACCCGTATCCCTACCCATGGGTCAACCACCTCTTCCAGGATGCACCCTCGATCGCTATCGGAATCTTCGAGGGGCACATGAGGAAGATGGCGGACGGGTTCAAGGCCGTCCGGCGCGCGGAACTCGAGCTCGTGGACGAATACGTTACTGACGAGCACGAGCTGTTTTTCGAGGCGTTCGATTGGCACAGCTTCGATGATGACGAATTCAAGATGTGTCCACCGATTTTCGCCATCGGCGGGGACGGTGCCATGCTCGACATTGGATTCCAAAATTTGTCACGACTCATGGCGTCGGGCAAACCCATTCGTGTCATGGTGCTGGATACACAGGTGTACTCCAACACCGGTGGGCAGGCTTGCACTTCGGGGTTCCTGGGGCAGGTGTCTGATATGGCAGCCTATGGCGCCTCGCAACATGGGAAGGAAGAGGTCCGCAAGGAACTCTCACTCCTGGCCATCGCGCACCGCAACGTCTTCGTCCATCAATCATCTCAGGCCTCACCGTCTCACCTGGTGAGCGGTGTCCTACGGTCGCTCAACACTCGGCGGCCATCGGTGTTGATCCTGCATTGCCCCTGCCCGCCCGAGCACGGTTTGGGAGACGATTCCGCGGTTCGCGCGGCCCGCCTTGCACTCGAGTGTCGGGCCTTCCCGCTTCTGACCTACGATCCTGACGCCGGGCTCGCGTTGGCCGATTGCCTTTCGCTCGACGGCAACCCAGTGATGGAAGATCAGTGGCCAATCTACGACCTCAAGTACGTGGACGACGACGGCAACGAACAGTCGATGTCGCTCCCCGTGACCGTAGCCGATTGGGCCGCGACGGAGGGCCGGTTCAAGAAACACTTCCGGATGTTGAAGCCAGACCAAACAGGAGACTTGGTTCCGTTCCATGAGTATCTCGAGATGGAACCGGAGGATCGGGCAAACGCCACTCCGTTCATCTACGTGATCAACGACGAGCGGAAGTTGCAACGGCTGGTGACGTCGGACGAGATGGTCGAACTCGCGGAAGATCGTCAAGCCTTTTGGCAAGAGCTGCAGCATCTTGCCGGCGTGGCGGTGAGCGACTCCGTGCGCGATTCCCTGGTCGGAGAAATCGAGACCGAGTTCGAGACCAAGCTCGAGGTACTCCGAACCGAATACGAGACGAAGCTCGCCCAGCTCAAGGCCACCTATCCTCAGGCCATCGCGCGGCGGCTCGCCGAAGGATTGATTCGCGCGGGGAACGGCCAGACGGTGGGTGATCTACTGGCTCGGGTCGAGGCGACCCCCGGTCTCAAACCAATAACAGTAGCGTCGACTGCCGGCGTAGTAACGGTGCCAATGGATAGCGCTCCGCCGGTGCTCGCCTCTTCAGCGCCTGGCGCGGAAGCGGTGACTGCGACGGCAGTCGACACTTCTTCGGCTCCTGCCGAAGTCGATGAGGACGAAGACGACTTCGGCATGGAGCCTTACATCGAAACAGCTCGTTGCACGAGCTGTGACGAGTGCACCAACCTCAATAATCGAATGTTCGCGTACGACGATAACAAACAGGCGTACATAAAGGATGTCACGAAAGGGACGTTTAAAGAACTCGTGTTGGGCGCGGAACGCTGTCCGGTAGCCATCATCCATCCAGGGACTCCCATCAACCCCAGGGAACGGGACCTGGAGAAATGGGTGAAGCGTGCCGAACCATTCGGTTAAACGGCCGTGAAACACCTGTTCCGCCATGGAGTCCACCCTCCCGATTTCAAAGAGCTGACCGCCGGCGTCAAGATCCGGCGGATGCCCTACCCGGATGAGGTGGTCCTCCCTCTCTCACAGCACTTCGGAAAACCGGCCCGATTGCTCGTTCGCCCGGGCGACCGTGTCGAACGTGGTGATATGTTGGGCGCGGCCGACGGGTTCATGTCTTCACCTGTCCACGCGTCGGCCGCGGGCACGATCACCGACATTGGACTGTGGCCACACCCCGATGGCACACAGCAAACTGCCGTACGAATCAGCATCGAAAAATATTCGCCGCAAGCGCTCCGCCCACGCATAGTTCCCGATTGGGAAGGTCTTACACCCAAAGAACTGATCCAAGCCGTGCAGGATGCGGGCGTCGTCGGGCTTGGCGGTGCGGCATTCCCTACACACGTAAAGCTCTCACCGCCGGACGACGTCGAGATCGACACACTCGTGATCAACGGGTGTGAGTGCGAGCCGTATCTCACCACAGATCATCGCACGATGGCCGAGTTCCCGGATCGTGTGCACCTGGGAATACGCATCATGCTCAAGGTGCTTGGTCTGACACGCGCGGTGATCGGCGTCGAGCGCAACAAGCCTGATGCCATCGAGGCACTCGAAAGCACGCTACCACGCGATGTCGATATCTCGATCCATCCACTCCGGGTTCGGTATCCGCAGGGCGCCGAGAAGATGCTGATCAAGTCCTTGTTGGACCGTGAAGTGCCGTCTGGAAAGCTGCCCATGCACGTCGGGGTGATCGTACAAAACGTCGCGTCGGTCGCGACGATAGCCGAAGTCTTCGAGACCGGCCTTCCGCTGGTCGAGCGCATCGTCACGGTCACCGGTCGTGGCGTAACGAACCCTTCGAACTTGATCGTCCCAGTTGGCACCAAGGTGCGCGACCTGCTCGACGCGTGTGGCGGCATGACCGACGACGCGGCAGAGATCGTGTTTGGTGGTCCCATGATGGGCGGTGCGGTCGCCGAGTTGGATGCACCCGTGCTCAAGGGCACGACTGGCGTCGTTGTGCTGACCGACTCTGACGTGAAAGCTGAGCGGTCGTATCCGTGTATCCGTTGCGGTCACTGCCTCGACTCATGTCCGGTTTTCCTCAACCCACAACTTCTGGGCAGCTTGGCACTGGCGACGCGGTACGAGGAGATGGCGCACGCACATTTGAACGACTGCATGCTCTGCGGATGCTGCTCGTACGTGTGTCCGTCCAACATCCCCTTGTCACAGTTGTTCCGCGCGGCTAAAGTGGCCGTCAAGAAACCCAAGCAAGCCGCATGAGTCGAACGTTGCTCGCCCAAGCGTCGCCACACATCGCGACGCCCGACTCCACGCCGAAGATCATGTGGAACGTGGTGGGGAGTTTGGTGCCCATCGTGGTGACCGCGGCGTATTACTTCGGCCCCAGCGCGTTGCTAGTCATTGCAGCAGCGACCCTCGGAGCAGTGGTTACCGAGGTGTCCTTTGGGCCCCGAGGCGCCATCACCGATGGATCGGCCGCCATCACGGGCCTCCTGCTTGGGCTCACGTTACCCGCTGGACTACCGCTTTGGATGGCGTTTATTGGCGGCGCCTTTGGCATTGGATTGGGCAAGGTCGTATTCGGCGGGTTGGGGCAGAACGTGTTCAACCCAGCGCTCCTAGGGCGGGCTTTCCTTCAGGCGGCATTCCCGGTGGCCATGACTACCTGGCCCATACGTGACGGATCCTGGTGGGCACTCGCGGGCGACAACCTCGCGATGCCACTGATGAGCCCCGATGTTGTCGACAGCATGACGGGAGCCACGCCCCTTGGTCTCATGAAGTTCGATCAAGTCGCTACAGACGCTTTCCCGTTACTGATGGGCTCGACAGGCGGAAGCCTAGGTGAGACCGCGAGCATCGTCATCCTCGTGTGCGCGGGGTACCTGGCGCTCCGCAACTACCTCGACTGGCGGATCCCGGCGAGCATCTTCTTGACCGTGGCCGCCTTCGCCGGCATCGCCAACGCCGTCGATCCGACCCTTCCATCCCCGATGTTCATGCTGTTTTCGGGTGGCCTCATGCTGGGTGCGACGTACATGGCGACCGACATGGTTACCTCTCCGGTCACGCACCGCGGTGCATGGGTCTTCGGATTCGGAATCGGCTTCCTTGTCGTTGTCATTCGACTGTGGGGAGGCTTGGCCGAAGGCGTGATGTACGCGATCCTACTCATGAACGCTATGGTACCGTTCATCAATCGTGCAACGCAGCCGAAGGTGTTCGGCACACTTTCGGAGTCGGCACCGTGACGGTGCCCGCGGGACTCGAACCACGCCAAGAGGTGGCGTCATCTCGTTTGGTGATGACTCTCGGGTTTGCCGGCGCGATCGCGGGACTTGCCATCGTGCTCGTCTTCCAATGGACGGCCCCGACGATCGAGGCGTACAAGGCAGAACAACTGCGCATCGCGATCAGCGAAGTACTCCAACAACCGGAGCGGTTCGACACGTTGTATGTCGTTGATGGCGCGCTCACGCCCTCGGGGGATCCGACCATCCACGAGACCGTGTACCTAGGATACCGCAATGACCGGCCCGTGGGGTTTGCGATCGCAACGGGTGAACCGGGTTTTCAGGACGTGATCCGTCTCATTTTCGGGTACGACCACGAACGAGATGTCCTCCTTGGGATGAAGGTACTGGAGAGTAAGGAAACACCCGGACTGGGCGACAAGATCGAGAAGGACTCGGCGTTTGTAAACCAATTCGACGGCGTGCAATCACCTCTCGTCGGCATAAAGGCACGGGACAACTCTGGCGATCCACACGAGGTCGACATGATCACCGGCGCGACAATTTCATCTCGCACGATCATCAAGGCCATCAACAACGCACTCGAGCGGTTGGGACCGCTTCTCGACCAATACATGGCGGCACAATGAAGGCAACTACTCCCAACCAGGATTTCCTACGCGGCATTTGGCGCGAGAACCCCGTGCTGATCCAAATGCTGGGACTCTGCCCCGCACTCGCTGTCACGAACAGTGTTGCTAACAGCTTGGCGATGGGCGTGGCCACGTTCTTCGTCTTGATGGGGTCCAGTCTCTTGGTGTCGTCCTTCAAACGCTTCGTTCCGCACGAGGTGCGGATCTCGACCTATATCCTGATCATCGCGACGTTCGTCACAATTGCCGACATGCTGCTCGAGGCCATCGTCCCGGTGGTGCACAAAGCGCTTGGGGCGTTCGTTGCTTTGATTGTGGTGAACTGCATGATCCTGAGTCGGCAGGAGGCTTTCGCATCGAAACGCCCACTCGGTCGCTCGTTGCTCGACGCGGCTGGGACCGGGTTCGGGTTCATCATCGCCCTGCTCATGATGGGCGGCGTCCGTGAGCTGCTTGGTAACGGGACGTTGCTGGGAGTCAACGTGCTCGGTGCCAACTATGAACCAT
>JBDHLU010000177.1:0-9687 GCA_039656555.1 Gemmatimonadota bacterium
AACTAATCGGGACCTCCAGCGTGCCGATCGGTGAGTGCGACACGTCCGTGCCGATCTTCGTCAACGACACCTTCTCGACCGTACGTGTCCCGGCGAACTCAAAGGTGACCTGGTCCTGCTCGAAATGGAGACGGCCCGTGAGCTTGTAGGAGACCGACTTCACACCTTCGATATCGATGACGTCGTCACCGGGGACGCCGAGTTTGAATGGGAGGGGGTGGACGGGGAGCATGGGAGTGAATTTAACTCACGCATTGCGCGAATGAGACCTCGTCACTCGGCTAACCGCGGCCGCATAGCGCGGATCGCCGGCTCGGGGTTCTGAGCGCGAATATGTGTGCGAAGCACGGTACGCCTCGGAGCAATCGGCGTGTTCCTGCTGGCGATACTTGCAATGCTCCTCAGTGTGTTCTTGGCCTGAACGACGCAATGGGGTGGTAGCCCCGAACGCCGCTGGGACGCTCGGGATTGCCGTACCGGATGATTCTGTGCTTCAGCCACCCAGTTCCTGATCGATGATATCCTGCGCCAAATCGATCAGGTAGTTGTGACATCCTACTGCCGGATCTGAATGCTTCCAGCCTCGATGTCCGTCAGCGCAGGGTCCTCAGGCGTGTTTGCGCAGTACGACGCCGGGTAGCTTCTGCCTGCACGCCAATATTGCCCGCTGATTTGGTCCGGGCCCGTCGACTCTTCCCGGCTATTGTCCACCACGCGCCAAGCCACGGCGTTGGGAGGATCGCTGTGCAATCCACTGGTGGCGTACCCGCCGATCCAGGCCTGGTCTCCTACCACCGTGAAACAGGTGACCACTCCATGGCTCTTGGAGTCGGCGGCGTTGCCATCTTGGCGACGTGCCCGCTCCCATTGACCTTTGACGGTCCCGTCTGCATAGCGCCGCGCCGTGAAGCTAAACGTGCGCCAATCCCCCAGCGCCGCCGTCAGGTGGCCACTGCCCGTGACGGATTCTACTACACCACCCTTGTGGACCCTGGTTCGTGTGATGCGGAGTTTGCCTTGGAGGTCGTCGGTGAGCGTCATGCCGGCGATGTAACCCTGCGGAACTGGGACACTGCCATCCAACCCTCTCCACGTAGCGTAGAACCCGGAATCGAGTTCGTTGCAGATCGCATTCACCCAGAACTCATCCCAGAGACACAACATGATGTTTGTCTTGCCCGTAGGCGCCGAATGGAACGCCGGATCGAGGTTGAAATCGACTTGCACGTCGAATTCACCGTGCACGACCAGATCCGTGCCGTTCAGTCCGACCATGCGGAACAGGCCGTCGTCCGAGCCCTGCGGGATATCGGCGACGAGCACACCCCTGGCTGGGTCCACGCAGGCAGAGGCGCGCCACCATGCGCACTGCACCCCACCCTCGTCCCATATCAGGCCGATCAACCCATTGTCAAAATCATCGATCACTCCTTGCGGCAAATCGATGTCGCCGAACGCACGGACGTTGTCGAATTCTGCCCAGAAGCCCGGGAACTCGGATCCCCAGTTATGGGCGTTGATCCCGATGCGAAGATCGGCTGGAAGGAACGAACCATTCAATGCGGACTGCCTCACCCAGTCGTTGTTTTCCCAGTAATAGGTGGTGATGGTCCACGACTCGCCTCCGTTTGCGTCCAGTCTCGGGACGACAGATTCGAGCACAGACGTGGGCCTATCTTGATCACACCCTAGGATCAGGGTGGTCGTTAAGAGTACGGCAAGAATCGGTGTAACGCGCATGAAGTCCCCCTGACCAGTGTCTGGACCCTGTCAACGAACAAACGCCAGCTTCACAGCCCGGCCGGGAGTGCAGTCCAAACGAGACTCAGCCCTGTCTCAGAAGTGCGCTCGGCGCGACAAGTGCCTCGGGGTTGCCGCACGTGCCACCTCCGCGTTTGGGTTGCGGGGCGCTCAGCTAGGGCGTCGATGGTCTACCGGTCTCGTCGTCGGGCGGGCGGTTACTGCAGCGTCTGTCTGGCGGCGGGCCCTGAGGCCACCGTTTAATCCTGTAATGTTTCCCGGCGTACGTGAAACGATCGTTAGATACTCATGAATCACGCGGCGAACGCCGACCCTTTTCGTCGTGGTTTGCGCGCTACGGTGTTGCGTCAGTCCCCGCCGTTGTTGAGGCTTTGTTGAGGTTCCCCGCCTATCGTTGCCGCACCCGAACATTGAGAACGACGATGCTTCGCAACCACTGTGGCGACTGCTACGAACTGCTGACGGATGTGCGGGTGCTGAATCAGTTGGCGAATCTAGGCGACCCGCCGCGCCCCCCATATCCATTGGGCGTTACTTGGTACCCACCTTAGGGTACCCCGCCCGTCCTCACAGCCCATTTTCGAGCTCCGTGCTGTAAGGAAAGGGGCGCGCGCGTTTCTCACGGTATAGCGTGGATCTCGCTCGCACACGAGCGCATCGAGGAAACCACGAGATTGCAGGCTGAAAGGTGCCCGCTCCCCCCTTCGGCCTTCGCACATAGCTGGGTACCACCTGCCAGGAATCCGTGAAATATTTTTCAGATTTCGACCTTGGGCTGAGACTCTCGCGGTGGCGCGGCCGAACCCAACGGTAAATGGATCGATATTCGTCAATCGCGCATGGCACCTCTCCTTGCATCACATATGTCCATCCACTCCCATGCTGAGGATCCCGCCTACCGCACGTTCTCGATGTTCCGAAGGCACGCATAAGTAGACCAATTGACTCGCAGTTGACTGGTATCTCGTACCCTTGACACATGAACCCGGTGGTCCTCCCGGCCTGCCGCCAGACTGACGCCCCGTAGGACGCCCGCCCGACGACGACCCCTGAGCTACCGGCTGAAGCCGGGAAATTGGTGAGGGTTGTCCGGTGAAGGGGCGAATTGACTCCGATTTGATCGACCCGTTCGATCTTTCGTTGTGGCACAAGCGCACAGGCATTTCACAGCTCAATGGCCGACGCGTGCCCCAGGTGCACGCCAAGACAGGCCGGCAATCTTTGCTCGGACGCCTTTACCCTCTTGGAGGAGATCATTGCAATGCAAGTCAAACGCCTCGCGTCACTCGCGCTCGCTGGAGCCGTGGCGATTTTCGCCGCCTGTTCGGATGAGGTTTTAGATCCTCTTGCCTTGGACTACGGACCACCGCTCAGAGTTACTGAGACGCTGACACCCGAATGTGATCTCATTAGCTTCAGCGGGTTTCTCCATGGCGACGCCATCTCTTCTGTTTCGCTGTTCGGCGGAGAGGTTACGCTCAATGTGGCAGCGTTCCGGAACTTCCCAGCCGGTGTTGTGAATGCCACGGCGTTGGACACGGATCGTTTCGCCGACGGGGAGCAGTTCGGAGACTGGTGGGACGACATGCAAAGCCAGATCCGGAGTTTCCCCAGACACCACGGGGGATTCTCCAAGGGGTTCAGCACCCCTAACACAGTGGGCACCTTGCGGGTATCAAAACACCACGCCGTCCCACCATGTCAGATCGACAGCGGAACGTATTACCGCGAAACACTAGATGCCCGGGGCGGGATTCGAACCCGCACCCCGTTTCCGAGAAGGGATTTTAAGGAATAAGTCCCTCAGTACGAGACTACACGAAACATCACAACTCCGACTATACAAAAGGATTAGGGCATTCCCCTTCCCTTGCGCAATGCAGAGTTGTGCGCAGTTGTGGACTCTCTTTGGGCGCAAATTGGGCGCAGCCGTGTCTTCGTCAGTTGCCTGGTGGTGGCTGATCGGGACTCACGTGCGCGGCGGCAGTGAGCCACGTGCCGTCTGGCTGCCGCTGCAGGACGATCGACAAGAGGACTCCGGAATCGTCACCCTCACCCCACTCGTAGAGCGTTTCGCGGCCACGAATCGTCGGCTCGTTTGGGACCATAAACTGCGCGTCTTCGGTAAAGGCGTTCGCCCATGCTCTGTTGTCTTCAGGGGACAGGTTTTGAGCGAGTTCGTCGTAGTACTGCCGAATGGCAGCGCGGTCATCGTCGCTGAGTTCAGTCGGGGCTGGCGGTGCGCAACCGAATGCAAGCACAACGCAGGCTGCCGTGGATAGGAATGTTCGTGTCATTGCCGAGCTCCTTCCAGGTCGGACCGCGAAGGTATCACCATGGGTTGAAGGCCGTAAGCAGGCACACCGACCCCGCCTCTCGAACGGCGAGGAACGAGCATACACCGCGGTGCAGAACGTTCGCAACCGTGACCCCCAAGGGATTCGAGATCCATTCGGGCGGTGTAAGTCGTTGCGGCACAACGCGCCCAAACAGGGTTCGCCCAAATCACGCCCAACCGTCCGAAACAGCAAAGAGCAAGCATGATTGACAGAGCACACATCGAAGCACTCTTATCGGGCCAACCAACCCCGCGTCATCGAGACGAACACATTCAGGTTCGCGTCCCACGGCGCATTCTGCGCCGATTCAGAGAACTCATGCCCATGCGTGGTGCTCTGAGCTGGTTTGTGCGGGAAGCGCTACAAGCGTTTGTCCTTGAGATGGAGGGAACTCCACAAGATGTCGTGGTCGATACAGTGAAGCGCCTACGGGCCGATCTCATGCAAGGACGCACGTTGCGTATGGTGATGGACGGGATGGAAGAGGAAGATTAGAGCGTTTTGAAGTCGCCAGGTGGTCCTGGGCGACCTCATCTAGTGGCACGTATGTGAACAGCTCGATGGGACTCCCCTACCCGTCTGCCATCCTCCTTCTTCTTCGAACTCGGCCACCCGTGTTTGGAGGCTTCCTCTACTTACGCCTCGGGTAGCCTGGTGTGGTGTGGCAGTGCGCTGGCTGCGGAGACAGTAGTGGTAAGTAAGTGTTCTTGTGGGGGTACTTCGTGAAGGCCGCTCGACCCCCCAGGCGAAAGCCGTTTCTGTGAGAATCCCGGTGTTCGAATCGCACAACTTTTCAGAAATGCCCTACAACAAGAGTTGACACTCGCGTCCCTCGGGCCTGATCTCCATATTATGTGCCCATGACCGAGATCACCTCCCTCCTCTGGCACGGCAGAAGCGTGCGTCTCTCAGCACATCTCCATTTAGAACACGATCGAAATGGAACCCGCACAACGGAGGGTGGATGACGAAAGTTGCGATGGTATATCCGTCGTGGAACAAGGAAAACCACAGCGCAAGTTTGCTGTACAGCCCGCTCGCCTTGGGGTATCTGGCGCGGCACACGCCTGAGCACTATAAACTGGATCTGTACGACGAATATGTGGGCGAAGACCTCGATCCCGATACAGTCGATGCGGATGTGGTTGCGTTTTCTCCCATCACATCAGGTATCACTCGGGCGTATGGCATGGCCGATCGACTCCGGGAACGAGGCATCACATGTGTCAGCGGAGGCGCCCATGTTTCGGCCCTGCCGGACGAAGCCTTGGCACACTTCGACACCGTAATCACCGGTGAAGGCGAGGGTCCCTGGAAGAAGTTTCTGCAGGATTTCGAACGCGGGAAGACTCAACAGAAGTATTTTGGCCGCATGGATGTGTCCCTTGAAGGCTTGGGAACACCTCGACGCGACCTGATCCACCCCAACTACCAGTTCCCTGCCCTCATGACGTCGCGAGGGTGCCCCTATGCCTGCTCATTCTGCTACCTCACGGTATACAAGAACCGCAAACACCGCATGATCCCACATGAGACCGTTCTCGAGGATCTGGACAGTCTGACACAGCACCGGGTCGTTGTCGTGACCGACGAGAATTTCATTGGCTATGGCGAATCCGACATCGAAGATCGAAAAAGTCTGTTGGAGAAAATGATACGCCGGAAACACAAGTTCTATTGGGGCTGCCAGTCGACCGTCAGTTTATACAAAGAGCCCGAACTGATGGATTTGATGCACCGGGCAGGGTGTCGAGCGGTATTTCTGGGGTTCGAAGCCATGCAGACGGATTCCCTGGCCGAGGTCAACAAGCGACACAATGTCGGAGTCGATTACAACGAAGTCGTGAGAACGTTGCACAATCACAAGCTCGGCGTCATCGCCTCGTGTATTCTCGGGATGGACTCACATGGCAAGGACTACCACAAGACGCTGATCAAGTCGCTCAAAGAGTCGAAGGCAGATTTTCCAAGAATCTTCTTGATGAGCGCATGGCCGGGCACCCGGCTCTTCAAGGACCTGCAAGCAGAAGGTCGAGCAAGTTGGGATTGGGACAGGGTTCGGAAGGACATGCCCTCCATGCAGTACAAACACTACTCGCATGAGGAGATCTCGAAAGCCCGCACAGAAGTCATCAATGCATTCTCCAGTGTCCTCCACATTTCCCAAGTCGTGTTCAGGTGGATGTTCAAGGACCGTTCGATCCTCAAGCTTTTTATCTTTCTTGCCGTTCGCAACATGTTTCTCGAAAGGACCAAGCGCTTTCGGGTGCGGAATCTCCGTCGCCGTTCCTTCCGTGCGCCTGCGTCGGCCTCGTCGAGCGTCGCCCGCGAAAGCGGTTGACCACACCCTGCACGTGGACGTGCTAGCCGGCGCGCGCTGCTGGAGCATGACGCCGATGTGAATGCGCAAGATGATGACGGCATGACAGCCATGGTGTACGCAAAGCAGAACGGGCACACCGAGATTGTCACTATATTGCTCGCTAAAGGTGCGCGGCGGAATCCGAGGTGAGGCGAACGAGCTAATCGTCGTCGAGAACTTCTTCGAGGAGTTGAAGGCGAAGGTGGGGAACTAAGCCCGAAGCATCGCCCCGCGAGAGTTTTTCCGCGCTACCCTATAGGGGTCTCTACACTCTCTTAAATACTCTAAATCCCCCTACTTTAGATTTCTGTTTGCCTAGAAATCCGCGATGCAAATCCTCACGTGTCGTCTATTCGACCCTTTGTCATGCGAACGATTTCCAATAACGCGGATTGCGTTTGCGTCGGAGGGGAATCAAGCCGATTGTCGAGATTCTTCTCTACGTCGTCAAGGAGGGCCCTCACTTTCACAACGTCCTGCCCCAACCTGTTGGTCACGCGCTCCCGGCCCCGAGGGCCCAGTGCTTTCGTTGAATCCTCTGGGGCCGGGTGCCTGGTGGCTTCCGGAGACACGCATTTCCATACTAGTCCCCGAATCGCTCGCAGGTGATTGCGCAGCCCGGGTGCATCGATCCCTTCGGCCAGAGCTCCGCGCGTCGATGTGACCAGAGCATCGATCACCTCTGAAGTGGAGGCCCTTCGCCCCGTGTTTGATCCGCCGCCCGATTGAATCAGCATCGCCAGACCTTCTGCCACACCGTCCGGGTTGGGGACCGACGGCAGCGCCGAAATGAGAACCGGAATAGCGTCACGCCCAAATTGGGCCAGTTCATCGCCAGCGGTCTGGCGTATGGCGCGCCCGGAGTTTCTGAGGAACGCGACATGCTCACTACCTGCCGTAGATACGTCGATATCCTCCACATAGAGATGCTGTGCAACTTTGGCCATCGCCGGCTCGGGGTTCTGAGCGCGAATATGTGTGCGAAGCACGTACGGCAGAACGAACAGCGCTGGAAAAACAGGAAGTAACGGAATTGGAACGAATACGTAGGTCGCGAGGCCAACGGCGTTCACAGCAAGGAACACGTTCAGCAGGGATCCATCACCCAGCGTTCCCAAGAAGCCCCAACTAAACATCGCGACCGCCAAGCCTAGACCCCCAAGGTACCTCTGACCCTCCTTTGGACGGTACGGAGATAGATTGGCACCGGACCACGCGAGGCCCGCAATCCAGATGGCATGCCGATAGTTGACCACGCCCAAAACGAGGTTGGCCACCGTTAGAACCGTCTTGAGCACAAGAACAAGCATCCTGCTCGTACGTTGGAGAACTTGCTGCGAATGTGCAGCCCCGACGCGGCTGTCGCTATGGGATGCCACTCTCGCGCCCCTCGGACCTGACCTCCATGTTGTGAGCGATGACCGAGATCACCTCCCGGCTCTCGACCGCCCTCGCGGACCGCTACCGGATCGAGAGTCGCCTTGGCGAAGGCGGCATGGCAACCGTCTACCTCGCCGAAGACCTCAAGCACGACGGCGAATCTTCAGCACCCGCACATCCTCCCGCTTCTCGATTCGGGGAGGCTGACTCTTTCCTTTGTTACGTCATGTCGTTTATCGACGGCGAGACGCAACTCGGTATCGACGAAGCGATCGGCGTCACCACAGACGTTGCCGGTGCCCTCGACTATGCGCATCAACAGGTCCCAAGCGGTTCCCAATAGTCCAAGAATGTTTTTCAGGCCCTTTGAACGGAACTCCTAGCTGGGTAGAAGCATCGAGCGCTGTCGGCAGCCTGTGAGGGGAGGCCGGGCGACGGAGGCTCCAGGGGGGTATGCCGAATCTCCTTCACCTCACCAGCACCCTGGCTGCCCCGCTAACCGGTCAGCGTGTTTCTGCATCGCCTGTTCTAATAGGCTCGGAGCGAGACGCATGTCGCGATAATTAGGGCGGCGACCGCCGCCGCGACAATGAAAAAGAGAGCCCATTTTCCTCCACTCGGGTAGGCACCTCGATACACGTCGACTCGGGCGATATCATCGAACGGTACGACATACCGAAGCACAATGGTGTCGCGGGGGAACCCGTCAGTCGTGACCTCCCGTACCCGTGCTCCGACCAGGGAATCAGCCACGACCTGCACGCTCGAGAAGAGCACTTCCTCAGATGAAACGGTTTGGACTCGGATTACCTTGCCTGCGGCGGAAGCAGGTACGGTCTCGGGAGGAACATCGAGGACTCGAGACCTTGAGGCGCAGGCTTGAGTCGCGCATGCCATCAGCGCAAACAACAGCACCCGGCAAGACCGTTCTCCCATTTTCGATCCTCCACCGATCCCCGACGTCAGCATACTGATATGGCCGTGAAACCGCGGTGAACATCTGATTAACTCGGTCACGGGCAGGTGCAGTCGTGTCGTTGGGGCCTTGAATCTCTGCGATGACATTGTGCCCTCCTGTCAATCCCAAGGACACGATGCGTGGAACACCCTCTCGGCAGAGGAGGTGCTCTAACAGGCACTGGACGAAGTTCTCGCGCTGCCGGACCTCAACGGCAACGTGGCGGCTGCGCTTGCGACGAAACTGGAGAGCGTGATAGCAAAGATCGAAAAGGGCAACGAATGACCGGCGATCAATCAGTTGCAGGCGTTCATCGATCAACTCAACGGGTTGATCCAAGCCGGGCAACTCGATCCAACGGATGGTGAACTCCTCATCGATCTCGCACAGAGTGTGATCGACCAGTTGAGCGTATAGCGACACCGATCCATTGGTTCCGACGTGGTCGAGAACTTCTTCGAGGAGTTGAAGGCGAAGGTGGGGAACTAAGCCTCACCGCAACAAACCGCACCCTCCCGCACTAATCCGCCTACCTACCTCGTACCGTTCCATCGCATCGAGCGTCCCTACGGGAACAATGTGGTCTATGTCACGGTCGGTTCATCAGTCGGTTCATCTAGGTCGTTCCAGGCCGTCCGGGGCGCAGGACCGAAGAGCGGCGTCGGCCCCTTGTACGGGTCGCGTTTGAGGTGGACCTCGATGTACCGGACCCGATCATACAGTTCTTTGGGCATCGGCTTGTGGGGCATTGAGTCGAAGGTCACGACCTCAAGTCCCCCAACTAACATGTCTAACACGACCTCGTCTCCAACGTCCACAGCGTTGCTACGGAACACGCGCACCACCCGGCCCTTGAGGAAACGCGGCGGGCGTGGCCGAACCGATTC
>JBDHLU010000178.1:0-6085 GCA_039656555.1 Gemmatimonadota bacterium
CTCACCTGGCATCCCAGGTGCGGGCAAGTCGCCGACAGTGCGATGAAATCGTCGGCATCACCATTTCGTGACTGGCGTGCGATCACGATGGTTTCGCCCGACGGGCCCCGGTACTGGATGGCTTCCCCTACCACGATGAGCACGGTCTCTTGCACGAACTGCCACATCACGTCATCTGATTTGGCCGGGTAGAGATAGCGGCCTGCAATGGCGGCGAACCCTCCGTACCCTCCGACCAACCCAGCGACCATCGCGGCCTTCGAGGCGCTCTTGATAAAGGTTCGCCGCTCGGTGTCCCGGTCGGGTACCTCCGCGCCGGGTTCTGCTCGTTCGTCAGCCATCGTGGCCATTTCGGATCATGATGTTGGGAACCAACTGGTGGAGAGAGGGTGGATGCGGGCGTGGGTTAGGGTCCCCGCCCCGATATGCACGGTCAGTTCTCGTTCAAACACCCACCCCGTCATCACACGCTCCTCGAGCAAAGTCGCGCACACATCATTAAATAAAACCGAATGGCGATGCTTCTGGAACCGTCCCCTCGAACCGTACGTCCAACTTGTTACACGAGAACCCCAACCGCTCCCCCCTATTCCTTTAATACCATGTCGATACACATGACTGCGGCCACGATCAGTTGCCGAACGGGAGAATCTGCCGGCACGTTGTCGGCAATCTGCAGCACGTAGTTGTCCGCGCTCGTGAACAGTTCTTTTCCGATCCCCGCCCACTTCTTGGCCACATGTGCAATTTCCTCGTCCCCATCCATGAATCGGAAATCCCAACCCGTCCACTTCCCCACTAGGCTGGCTCGCACGCGATCGTCAGTGTCCAACAAGTCGAACGCGCCACCTAACGACAGGAGTTTCTGGCGAAAGGATCCCAACGGACGATCATCGTGGTCCAGCACCGTCACGGTGGAACGGATGAACACCGCACCTCTCGTCACGCGCACGAGCTGTTCGCCCTCGGGGGTGCTAATGATGATATCGAACGGCGTATAGCGTTTCCAATCCGTGAACCGAAGCAACTTCGTGAACCCGCCGAGGTTCGGTTCGCGGCACAGCATGATGATGTCACCGGTTTCGGGATCGTGGATGTCGTAGTTGTTGGCGGCCTTGAACGCCCCCACGTGCTCCTTGACGAGGAACAAGTTTCTATTGAGCACTTCGTGCATGGTGTCGCTCCTAGGCTCCTAGGCCAGTGGCAGTGAGTTCTCTAGGCCACACCCATTCTCAATCCGACAACGAGGACCCGGCGCATCTTATCCTTGCATCACCGCGCAGAACAGCTTGCCCTGCACGTGGATGACTATCCCGCCACCCGATTCCAAACCGCTGGCCTGGAACTCCACTTCCACCACATCTTGCCCGAACGGATCCTTGCCTTTGGCCGCGATGGTAATGTTGCCGTCGCCACGGAACCGATCGTCCGTGCGGAAGTCGTCGTCACTCAATTTGTCATCGTACTGCTCGGGAGCTGCGACCCAAAACTTTGCGGGAAACGCTCCGGGACCGGTTCCGTCGGCCTCCACATCCATCACCCAATCGCCCAGGGTGCGTGCCTTGAACCCCTCCGACGAGCTGCTGCACAGAACGACGTCATCGTCGCGGCCGCTCAGCGTCACGGGGCCGCTGATGTCGTACTCGACCCATGCCGGAGAGGATGCACCGCCGCCGCCAGCGTCGGCTACCGCTCCACCACCGGCCCCGACATCGCCCATCAAATCCGCCATCGTCATTTTCTGGTAACCGGCCGGCGGGACGAAGAGTGCATCGTCAACCGACTGGGGTTCCACCGCTAGGATTTCCTCGACCTCGAACGTGTCGTAAGTCGTCTCCAGCACCAACATGGGAAACCCGTGCTCGGCCACAACGAACGAGGCATCCGTGTCGTCGCCCATGCTCATGGCCTGGAGGCCTTCTGCGAATCGCTGGAACGAGGCCGCTAGGCCACGGTTGTCGTCGGACACCCAGACGCGCGTCGTACCTTCATAGGTTGTCACGTCGTATGCGACGGATCGGAGGCCGCTGATCGTTCTTGTTTCGCCTACTCGAGCAACTTCGGGTTGATCCTCAGCATCGCCGCCAGTGTACGCGGCCATCTCCTGAAAATCGTCTCGAGTCATTTCGATGTACATGCGTTGATCCGGTCGAACGACCCGCATGACACCCTGCCCCACATCGATGATGCCCCACGCCGGCCCTTCATCGTCGGCCTCATCAGACCGCAAGAGACTCCCCTTGATGTAGATGTCGCTTTCCGTGACGGTCATGTCGCCACTGGCAACCAATTCACCACGCAGGGCCAATAGCCGCTCTATTGGCACGTCCACCAGATTCGATAGATCGAACCCCCGTTCATCCAACGCTTCGAGGCTCACACTGATCGAACGCTGCTTGATGACTCCCTCGAACTGCGCCACCGCCATTTGCGGTGCGGCCCCAATCAAGGTTCCTAGAAGCGCTACGCTGATTTGCCGATGCATGGTCAATCTCTCCTGTATCGAGTCTTCCCTTGCAGGAAATTGCTGACTGGAGAGGGCTCCGGCAAGGCCACCTGCGGCGATTGTGAAGATGGAATCTTCCCTCGTCACTCCTTCCGCGGGGCCGGTAGGAACGGTTGATTTGAGCGGATAGCTAGATCATGGATCCCGAAGGCCGGACGAGGACGCCACGACATGTCACGGGACTCTCCGCCGGCTAACCCACGGTCTCGAGGACCCTCGTCTTGCGGAGTCAGCATACAGGACAGGCACTACCCGGCGGATCCAACCGAGTGCCGCACTCGGCACAAAAGCGTGCCTGGCTCATCGGCGAGTGCTTACGACGATGACTCACACGACGATCGACCGCTACGGGAACATCTGCGACCCGCCGTACACCCTTCCGCCGATCTCGCTTCTTCTTGTCCTGGACCACAGTGGATTACGGCATCATGCCTTGCCGGATTCATACTTGAATGACAAGCTCAACTTGGCACGGTACGCGACAACGGTCCCGTTCTCGACCTTGACGTCCAGTTCCTTTACTTCGGCAACTCTCAGATCCTTCAAGGTCTTGCCGGCAATCTCTACGGCGTTCTTGGCCGCATCTTCCCACGAACTCTCGCTCGTTCCCACCAGCTCTATCACCTTGTATACGGTGTCCGACATCTGCTCCTCCTATTGTTGGACCTGTTTGCGTGTTGCGCAATGCTCGGCGCATCGCTGGGTGCGTTACCAGGGTGCCGGCTCGCCCTCCACCTTCCTCAGCGTGAACTTGAAGACCGCCCACTCGAGGTGCATGACATCCCCGTCAATGTGAAACGGCAGAGTCTCGGCGTTGTCGGGCCAGTCTCTCATGTAGTTGGGGTCCTTGGCCACGAACGCCCGAGTGGTGATCTCATTCCCATTCACCTCATAGCGACCTGAGTTAGCTACGAACGTGCCGTAGGCGGCAACCGTCTCCGTGTCGGTCATATCTTCGCCCTCGTATCGCGCTCGCGGACCATCGCCGGTTCCGAACATGATGCTATAGTGGGTGCTCGTAAAGATGATCAGCCCCGGTTGGTTCATGGTCTGCCCCTCGGACTCGACTTCTTCAATCACCCAAGCCCCAACGACAGGCGAATGCTCTTGGGCCGCCAGCGTGGACGTGACTGCCGCAAGGACGAGCGCACCGGCAACGGCTGTTTGTGTTCGATACATGGATTCCTCACTGGGAAGGGGGGGGGACCCGAAAGTACCCCTCCGCGCTCCAACCAGCCAGGTGAGCCCGGCTCAGACCACGGAGACGATCCTAATGGACCGTGATTCCCCCAAGGTGGTAGAGGAACACCAGGTAGTAGACCAGAAAGGACCCTATGATGGCGACCGCGGCCATGGGGTGGCACCGCCGCCGCCACAGAAACACGGTCCCGCCGGAAACGGCACCCAACTTGAGGACGATAAAAGCGACAGCCGACTGGCGAAGTACCGGTCGCAACAGCGGGTTCGCTTCCTTGGCCAACCCGAGATTGATCCACAGGATGGTGAGCACCCCGTCCAGCACGTTGAGCACGAGCAGCCACTTGGTAACGCCGGCAAGCCACCGAAGATGCGGCGCCGGCCGTATGCTTCCTGTCGCCGCGTCAAAGCAAACGGCCTGCGACGAGAGTGACAGTTGCGGCACAACCCCTCCTAGCTCGTTCTCACTCACCAAACACCCAAGGGGCGCCAATAGTGCCCGCAAGCTTCTGGACTCGCTTCCCCTGGAGAGAGCCCTCCCATCACTCCCGGAGCAGCGCCTGAAACCGCGGGTGCTCACGGAGGGATGCGAGGTCAGGGTCCCGGCTGATCCAGTCGCGATTCCCAAATCCGTGCTTCATAGCCTGCTCGAGACAGTCGAGGGCACGGTCGCTCAATCCTTCGAGCGCGAAGAGGCAAGCAACATTGTAGCGCACACCAGCATCTGCTGGGTCGATAGCGAGGGCCCGCTCGGCCCATTGGAGTCCCTTGGATTTTTCGCCCAGCCTGCAGCTGGACACCGCACACATCGTGGCCGCGCGTGGGTCATCCGGATTCATCTCGAGATATCGCGTCACGATCCGCGACGCGCGGCGATAGGCAGCCTGCGCCGAAACCTCGCTCCCCAACGCCGCGAACGACTGCGCCGCAAAGAAGCTCGCTTCGTAGCTCTCACGAACGCGGGATGCCTCCTCGAACAATAGAGCAGCGTCGGCAAACCGTCCTTGGACGAACCGAAGACGCGCGTAAAAGTACCGCGCCTCATACTGTTTGGGATCCAAGCGAATCGCGGCCTCAAACTCGCACTCGGCATCCTCATGCCGGCGCATTTGAAAGAGAGCGAACCCCCGAGCCGCGTGCGCCTCCGGCAACTCCGGGGCCAGTTCCAGCGCCCGTCGACTCGCGCGGTCCGCTTCCTCGAGATCATGCTCCTGCTCTGGATAGTACAGGTGGAGCAGCGAGCAGCAGTCCGCCACGCCCGCATAGGCGAGAGCGTAGTCCGGGTCGGCCTCGATGGCCCTGGCAAACATCCCACGCGCGTACTGCAGACTCTTCTTGCGGCTCTGGTGGAAGAACTGGCGGCCACGCAGGTAGTAATCGTATGCCGCAACAACAGCTGTCGATGCCTTCACCAGTTGCCGGTGCTCCTCCTCCCTCAAGATCACCCTCAGCGCATCGACCACCTTTCGCGCGATCTCGTCCTCGATCACAAACACGTCCACCATCTCGCGATCGAACCGCTCGGCCCACAGCTGAAACCCATCTGCAACGTTGACGAGCTGCACGTTCACCCGGAGATGGTTGCCAGCTCTTCTCACGCTCCCTTCGAGCACCGTCGCGACGTGTAGCT
The DNA here is from genome assembly GCA_039656555.1 of Gemmatimonadota bacterium. GTDB lineage: Bacteria > Gemmatimonadota > Gemmatimonadetes > Gemmatimonadales > GWC2-71-9 > CAMYLY01. The sequence goes on from JBDHLU010000178.1 coordinate 5,334, forward strand.
CGCGCCCGATGGCACGGATATCCGCGCGCCGCTCCTTGAACGCGAATGCCGAAGTCCGTGAAGCGACTCGAAGGCTGTGCACCTTTGCCAGCGCATGGGTGATCTCCTCCGTAATACCGTCGCTGAAGTAATCGGTCTCCGGTTCGGCACTGAGGTTGGTAAACGGCAGTACCGCAATCGAACTGGCGGGTGCAGGTGTCGGAACACGTTTCAGGCTCAGCGCTTCCGTGAACTCGGCAGCCGTCGCGAACCGGTCGCCAGGTTCGGTAGCGAGTGCCTTGGTGACGATCTGCTCGAGCGCCACCGGTACGGAGTCGCGCGTCAGCCGAACACTCGGCACCGGTCCCGCAGCCTTCCGAGCAAGGATCGCGAGCACGCTCGGCCCCGGAAATGGCGCCTCGCCGGTTAGCATCTCGTACAGCACGCACCCGAGCGCGTAGATGTCGGCACGAGCATCCGTTGTCTCTCCGCCGGCCTGCTCAGGACTCATGTACGCCGGGGTGCCGATTACCACCCCCGGCTCAGTCAAGTGCTCGGCGTCCTCGGCACTCGACCCGCAAGCAATCCCGAAATCCGAGACTACCGCGTGACCCGCTTCCAGGAGGATGTTCTCGGGCTTGATGTCGCGATGGACGATTTGATGACTGTGGGCGTGGCTCAGTGCGTCTCCAACCTCCCGGGCAATGCGGACGGCATCCTCGATCGGCAACTGCCCCTCCCGCGCCAGTCGGGTGCGGAGCGACTCGCCATCC
>JBDHLU010000179.1:0-6077 GCA_039656555.1 Gemmatimonadota bacterium
GGGGCGACCATCCTGGTGGCCGATCTGGTTGGCATTGCCATGGTTCGTGACATGGCGGCACTGATGACGGCGATCGTCATGGCGGGTCGAAGCGGCGCGGCCTACGCGGCACAAATCGGCAGCATGAAGGTGACGCAAGAGACCGATGCGCTCAGCACGATGGGGATCTCCATCATCGACTTCCTCGTGCTTCCGCGTGTGGTCGCGCTCCTTCTCATGATGCCGCTCCTCACGCTGTACGCCGACTTTGTCGGGATCCTCGGTGGCGGAGTGGTCGGCGTTTTGATGCTCGACCTTTCGCCGACGCTGTATTTGCAGCAGACGATCGGCGCGATCAACCTGGAGCACGTGTTCGGAGGCCTGTTCAAGGCCGGCGTGTATGGTGTGTTGGTTGCCATCGCCGGATGCCTGCGGGGGATACAATCCGGGAAGAGTTCATCGGCGGTGGGCGACGCCGCAACTGCCGCCGTCGTGACCGGCATCGTGTGGATCATCGTGGCGTGTGGAATCTTCGCCTACCTCTTCTACCTCCTGGGTATGTAGCATGGCGGCGCCACAGGTAGCAGCGGCTAGGCCGGACATCACGGTGCGCGGCCTGACGATGGCGTTCGGTGATTTCGTGTTGATGCGCGGCTTGGAATTCGAAGTTCACCGCGGCGATATCTTCGTGATCATGGGCGGCAGCGGGTGCGGAAAGAGCACCCTGCTCCGCCACCTCCTGGGACTGATCGAACCGGCGGCCGGAGAGATTTTCTACGGAGACCTCAACTTCACGCAGGCCGACAACGACCAGCGCGACAATGTTCTACGCGGTATCGGCGTCCTGTATCAAAGTGGTGCGCTGTGGAGTTCGATGACATTGGCCGAGAACGTGTCTCTGCCACTCCACGAGTTCACGGACCTTAGGCCGCGAGAGATCGACGAGATCGTATCTTTCAAGCTGGCGCTCGTCGGGCTCCGCGGCTTCGAGGAATACTACCCGTCGCAGATCAGCGGTGGAATGCAAAAGCGGGCCGGGTTGGCTCGCGCCATGGCGCTGGACCCGGAAATATTGTGCATCGATGAGCCATCGGCGGGACTCGATCCGATTTCTTCCCGTCGCCTGGACGACCTCATTCTCGAGTTACGCGACAGCCTGGGGACCACGATCGTGATCGTGACGCACGAACTCCCCAGTATCTTTGCGATTGCGACGAACAGCGTATTCTTGTACAACGAATCGCGCACGATGTTGGAATCCGGTCCGCCAATCGAATTGCGCGATCACTCGGAGCATGCAGTCGTACGACAGTTCTTGAATCGAGGTCAGGAATGAGTGGCAAGGCAAATCCAAAGACGGTAGGCGTGTTCATCGTGGGGGCCGTAGTGCTCGCCGCTGCCTCGGTGGTCATGTTCGGATCGGGCAAACTGTTTGCCGAGACCTATCCGTTCATGATTTTCTTCGATGGCGCGGTGGACGGGCTCAGTGTGGGGGCACCGGTCAAGTACCGGGGCGTCGACGTTGGCACTGTGAAGGAGGTCAACATCTCGATCTCGTCGCAGAACTTTGCCGACGTCCGTATGCCGGTGGTGATCGAACTGAACGCGCGCAAGATTCACAAACACACCTCCACCGAGGTGCGCCTCGGTAATCAGGCATTCGTGGACTCCATGATCGACGGCGGATTGCGCGCGACGCTCGCGACTGGGAGCCTGGTGACCGGCACCCGGCACGTGGCCATCGACATATACCCTGACGCACCACCGCCCCCGGAACACCCCGAGACGGACTATTTCGTCATCCCTACGCATACCACCGGATTCGAACAACTCGAGAACGACATCAAGGCGTTCATCGACAAGCTGGGAGACATCGATCCTGCGCGGGTGATGGCGTCGATTGACAACCTCGTGGCAGGGCTCGACACCGTCGTGAGCACCGTGCTTCCAGAGCTACTCGCAGGCTTGCCGGCTACCATCGACAACCTGAACGAGACCATGAACGCGGTGCAGGCGATCGCGGACAACCTGGATTCTCAGATCGGTCCCATGCGGGAGGAGCTTACGCGGAGCGTTACCGAAATGACGGCAACGATGGATGAAGTTGAGGCAACGCTCGTGTCGATCCGTGCGGTGACCGAGCCGGAGTCGCCGATGATCGTGCAGTTGGAAGAGACGCTGGCCAACATGAGCCAGGCGAGCCTCGGCATCGCGAGGTTGGTGGATTTCATCGAACGCGATCCGAGTTCGCTGATTCGCGGCAAATCGAAAGAGGGCAACTAACGTATGCGAAAGCCACCTGTCCTCGGTGTCGTGGTCGGACTGATGCTAATCGCATCGGGGTGCTCCCTAACGAGCGGAAGCGATCCCGTCCAGTACTATGTGCTCACGTCGCAGGCGGAGCGGAGTGATGGATCGGCGGGGCCCGAGGCAGGTTTTTCCGTTGGTGTCGGACCCGTCAGGTTCCCGCACTATCTCGATCGCCCGCAAATCGTCACCCGTCTTTCCGACAACGAACTGCAGATCGACGATTTCAGCCGGTGGGCGGAACCCATCGAGGCTGGATTCGTGCGACTCCTTCGCGAGAATCTCGTCGTCGCGCTCGGGGCCTCGGTGCAGGAGTATCCCTGGTATTCGACCCGGGCGCCCACGTTGGCCGTATCGGTCGATGTCGTGCGGTTCGAATTGACCGCGGGCGGCACGGCGAACTTGATCTGCCGGTGGGAGATCTCTCTCGCCGCTACGCGCGAGCGGCTGTTCTCCAAAGAATCTGTGATTACGGAACCGGCGGATTCGGTGGTGTCCGGTTCGGTCGCGGCCATGAGCCGCGTGATGGATCAGTTGAGCCAAGAAATTGCCGAGGAGCTTCGGCGAGTGGGAATGGGAACTGAGAATTGAGAGTTTAGAATTCTGAACTGAGAATGGAGACCTAGATGCAACGGATGCGCAGTTTGACTTTGGTCTTGGCAGCCTCGATGGCCTGTGGCGGTGGCCTCAAGATCAACACCGACTACAACCAGATGATCGATTACAGTCAGTTCGAGACGTACGCGTTCATGCCGGTTGAAGATAGGCTGGACGAGAACGAACTGATTGCGGCTCGGATTCGCAACGCCATCTCGACCAACGTCGAGGACGGCGGTTTTCGGAAGGTCGACGATGCGGGCCGTGCCGACTTGTTGGTCGCCTGGCATCTGATGCTCGATGACAAGTTCAGCGTCACGACAACCGGTGGTGGATACTACGGCGGCGCGTATGGGCGGGGATATTGGGGTCGGTATGGGTATGGAGGCGGTGGGTACGGCATGAGCACCTCCTACACGACCGTAAACGAATGGACCGAAGGGACGTTGGTCATCGACGTCATCGACCGGGATAAGGACATTCTCATCTATCGGGCGACGGCCGAGAGCAAGATCCGCGAAAACGTCGATCCTCAAGAACGTACCGAGCGGATCAATGACGTCGTCGCGAGGATGATGGCCGACTTCCCGCCGGAACGGTAGAGTTTACATCCTGACCTCGTCGTTCATGCACCGCTGGCGGATTCTCGCCACCGTTGCCGGCGTCGCCCTGGGCGCTACGGCGCCGGTGGCCGCCCAGGATCCCGTCGTCCAAACCCAGGTCGATACGACGGTGGTCGTATCGCTCGCGATTTCCGCGACGGATGTCGCGGCGCAATCCCAAACCGCGGTCACGCTCCTCCGCGACCTCCGGCCTCGCGTGCAGCCGGTCGCCGAGATCGCCCAGATCGACACGGCGGCGGATTCGCTCACCGCTGAGCTGCGCGCGTTACACACCGCTCCCGATCACTCCCGATTGGATGAATTGACGCCGAGGCGCCTCGACGTGTTGGCCGAGCAATGGCGATCGCTGGGACGCCGCCTGGCGGGGTGGGATGGCACCGTACAAACCCGCGCGGGCGATCTGGAAGTCATCGGGAGTGTCCTGGATAGCCTGCTTCCGATATGGCAGGAGACCCGCGACACCGCGGTGGCGCAGGAGAATCCAGAGGCGACGATCGAGCGCATCGACGTGGTCATCGCATTGATCGATTCGGTCGAGACTGAACTTCGCGACGTGGCGGCGGTGGTGTTGGCGCTCCAGAGCAGCATCGCCGAATCGCGCCTCACCGTTGACGAAGCAAGCACAGCCATCGAAGCTGCCCAAGCGGGCGCGCGGGGGCGGATCTGGCAACAGGACAGCCCGCCCATTTGGCAATCGTTCGGCCAGTCGGACGAAGCGGTCCCACAGGACAGCCTGCGAGGGGCGATGAGCGAAAACGTCGAGACGCTCCGCAGGTTCGCCCAGAACAACCGCAGCGGCCTCACGGCACATGCCGCGTTTCTCGCCGTGCTCATTCTGCTGATGCTCTATCTGTGGATTCGGCGGGCGTCCTGGATCGAGGGCGGCCCGCCCGTCGAGTCTGCTGCAGCAGTCATCGGGCACCCCTTCGCAGTGTCCGTGTTTCTTGCGGGCGTCGCTTGGCGGCTGTTCTACCCCGATCTGCCGGCGGTCGTCGGTGTCCTCGCGGGTGTCATCATCGTGCTGTCGACGGTCACCTGGTTCCCAAGGCTGCTCACCTCCGGGGCAAGATTACCGTACTTCGCCCTCGTGGGCGTGTTCGTGTTCGAGGAGGTCACCAATACGCTTCCCGATGGATCGTTCGGAGAGAGGCTGTCGCTCTTCGTGCTAACGGGCGCCATGATGGTGGGGTTGGTGTGGCTCGTTCATCCGCGCGGAGGAGCAAAACTATACTCATCGAAGTGGTGGGCTGCGAGTCAGGTGCTGGCACGCCTCGGGATCTTGCTATTGGCCGGTGTGTTTCTTGGAAACATGCTTGGCTACGTCGCGCTTACACGTCTGGTCAATTCCGCGACGCTGAGAAGTGGCTTTTCCGGTGTCCTTCTGCCCGGTTTCGTGGCCGTGGTCTCCTCCTTCACGTATGTCCTGTTTCGATCCGATCTCATGAAGTGGATTCGCTCGATCAAGAGCAATCCCGATCTCGCAGCGGGCACGGTCGCGAAACTCGTTGGGCTCGGAGCCGGGGTATGGTGGGTCGTCATCATTCTGCGGAACTTCCAGTTGACCTCCTTTGCGACCGCTTGGATTGGCGCGGTACTCTCTGCCGGTATCGAACGCGGGACCATCTCGATCGACGTCGGCGATGTTCTCGCCTTCGGCATTACCATCGTCGCGGCCGTCTACGCCTCGCGCCTTATCCGGTTCATTCTGACGGAGGACGTGTTGTCCCGCATGCGCTTGCCCCGTGGTGTGCCGGGGGCCGTCAACATGCTGTTGCACTACGTCATTCTGCTCGTGGGGTTCATGCTGGCCATTGCCGCCGCCGGCATCGATCTGAGTCGATTGGCAATTCTTGCTGGCGCGTTCGGTGTGGGACTCGGGTTTGGGCTCCAGGATATCGTTAACAATTTCGTGTCGGGATTGATCCTCGCGTTCGAGCGACCCATTCAGGTTGGGGATGTCATCCAACTCGACCTCATCGAAGGGCGCGTATCGCACATCGGCATTCGTTCGAGCACCGTACGCGGGTGGGATGGGTCCGACATCATCATCCCCAACGCGAAACTCATTTCGGGAACCGTCACGAATCGCACGATGATGGACAACCTGCGACGGGTAGACGCGAGGGTCGGCGTCTCGTACGACGAGGATCCGGAACGCGTGCTCGAGGTGCTGCGCAGCGTGCCGGCGACCGTCGCGGATCTCGACGAACGGCCCGAGCCGATCGCGCGGTTCCTCGGCTTTGGCGACAGCTCGATGGACTTCGAGCTACGGGCGTGGACGACGAACGGGCCGCAGATTCTCCGTATCTCTACGGAACTCTACACGGCAGTCCACAAGGCACTCAAGGAAGCTGGGATCAACATTCCGTTCCCGCAGCGAGACTTGCATGTGTATCCGGCGACGGACCTGGGAGGTTTGGGGGCGGCGTCCGGCCTTGAGGGAGAAACGGGTAAGCGGGGAAACGGGTAAGCGGGTAAAGCGAATTCTGAGTCCTTCCGTTTCCCCGTTTCTTCCGTTTCCCCGCTTTCAAATCGAAAACGCGAAGATGAAACGCATCGTGCGATAACTCA
>JBDHLU010000180.1:0-6053 GCA_039656555.1 Gemmatimonadota bacterium
CAAGTTCGCCGTCGATGTTACGCTGCCTCAGAACTGGAACGGTGAGCCGCTCCCCGGCATGATGTGGTTCTACCCCCGCGAGTATACCGATCAGGACGGGTACGACGAGACGCGTGGGACCTACAACAAGAATGCGTTCCCGAACCTGGGATCACGCTCGATGGATATTCTGGTCCGCGCCGGATACGCGGTGATCGAACCTGACGCGCCGATCATTGGCGAGGAGGGCCGGATGAACGACAACTATGAGCATGATCTCCGGAATAACCTCGCCGCCGTGATCGATTTCCTCGACAAGGAAGGCATTATCGATCGCGAGCGTCTGGGAATCGGTGGGCACAGCTATGGTGCGTTCGGAACAGTGAACGCGATGGTCCACACGCCGTTCTTCAAAGCCGGGATTGCCGGAGACGGCAACTACAACCGGACGCTGACTCCCTTTGCGTTCCAATCTGAGCGTCGCTCCGTGTGGGAGGCCCCCAACGTGTACCTGTCGATGTCTCCACTTTTCCATGCCAACAACCTGACCGGTGCACTGCTCATGTACCACGGTGAGCACGATCAGAATGTGGGGACGTTCCCGATCAACTCCTGGCGGCTCTTCGAAGCGTTGGAATCACTCGGCAAGACCGCGTCGCTCTACGTGTACCCGTTGGAAGATCATGGCCCCGCCACACGGGAAACGCTGCTCGACTTGTGGGCGCGCTGGACGGCGTGGCTGGACAAGTACGTCAAGAATGCGAAGGAGGGGGAGAAGATCGCGGCGGACGATTGACGGCCGTCAAGGAAACTTCAACCGCAACTCGACCTTCACCCGCACCACCCGCCCGTTAGCCAAGGCGCCTGGAGCAACTCGGCATGATGTTGCAACGCGTTTGGCTGCGGTGTGGGCAGCTTCCGTGGGAGCGTCGACCACCTCTAGGTCGGTGACCGTACTGTCCGGCTCGACGATGAACCGAGTCAGGATGACCAGTGCTTCCGTGACATCGGGGGGGCGCACCAGGGGCTCGGTGCATCCCAGCACCTGGGGTTTGATCGCGACATCGTTGAGCTGAAAAACATCCAGGTCACGCCACGGCATTCCGCTGTCCCACGGTGCATACCCACGACGGTATGCCACCCATCCAAAGGCGCTGTCAGCCTGAAAGTGCCATTCGGCCATGCTCGGGTCGTGAGGGTTGTCCATGTGGACGGCATCGCAGAGTGCCATCCGGCCGATTGGGGTGATACAGATGTTACTCCCGTCGAAGTCCCATACGCCGAGGCTGAGGGCGAGGGTGTCACCATCGGCGGTGACGCGCCAGATCGAATACTGGCGGTGCGCTTCGAAGAGCAGATCCCATTGCGTGCCGGACAGGTTGGCGGACCATTCGCCAACGATCTCGTCGATGGTGATGCCTTGCTGTCCGGCGAGCGACCCAGGGATGCTGAGGAGGGCAAGGAGGACCACGCCCACGCGCGGTTGACTACACCGCATCGACGGTAACCTTTGCTGAGGTCATGATGCACTCAACTTGCTACTCCGGCGCCGCCTTGGCGATCCCCGCTCTCCTTGGGCTCGGAGCCGCCTCCGGCAGCCAGGGTCTTCCGGAGTTGACGGTGGAGACGCTGGTTCAGGGTGTCCACGTGATCCACGGTCACCCCGGGGGCAACGTGCTCGTGGCGGAAACCGCGACGGGACTCGTTCTCATAGATGCGCAGGGCGCTGACGTCGGCGATTCGCTCGTTGCGGTTGTGCAGAGTTTGTCGACGATGGGTCCCGAACTCGTCATCAACACGCACTATCACGAAGACCACATCGCCGGCAACAGTGTGTTTCGCGAGATGGGCGCTGAAACCGTCGCACACAATAACGTTTTGGTCCGCGCATCAGTCGATACCACGATCGACGAACTCCAATGGCATCGAGAGCCGGCCGAGCCCAATGACCTGCCGATGTGGACCATCACCAATGACACGACTGTGACAGTCGGTGGTGTCCGCATCGACCTGCTCACGTTCCCGGCAGCACACACCGACGGTGATCTCGCCATATACTTGCCTGCGCAAGGCATTTTGCATACGGGCGACGTCCTCGAGGTGGATGCGTTCCCGTTCGTCGATTGGTGGGGTGGGGGCTCACTCACCGGTACGATCGCCGCGATCGACAGGCTGCTTGCCTTGGTCGACGATGAGACCGTGATTGTTCCAGGCCATGGTCATGTAGTGGATCGTGCCCACATGGCCCAGTACCGTGCGATGCTTGCCGAGGTGGGTGATGGTGTCCGAGAGGCGATCGCGCGCGGCGATGATGTGGAGACCACGATGAGCTTAGGGCTTGCCAATGACTTTGCCGATGGACGGGGCGGTGAAAGTGCCGCACGGCGTTTTGTCGGCATTCTGTACCTCGGCATGAGTGCGGGGCAGCGGTAGGTCGATGGACACCGCGCGCTACATCGTCGCCGTCTTGGTGTGGATTGGGCTACCGCCGGCCATCGTGTATTGGTTCATTCTCCATCCGTTTGTCGGTTTCTGGCGAAAGCGTGGGAAGGCCGTGACGTTCTTGGTGCTCGGCGTCCTCTTCGTAGGGATGGGAGTAGGGTTGTACATCACCCGTGATCTCGTGTTGGTAAGGGAGTATGGAACACACTGGTCACTTTGGGTTGCCGCCGCGGGGGCGTACGTGATGTCCATCGCGATCGAGATCCAGTGCCGGAAGCACCTCAAATTCAAGACGCTGGCTGGAGTACCGGAGGTCGAGGCCGATCAAGGTGGACGGAAATTGTTGGACCAAGGGATCTACGCGCGAGTCCGGCACCCGCGGTATGTCTCCGTTACCTTCGGAATGCTTGCGATGAACTTATTCGCCAACTACCTGGCGCTGTGGATTCTGTGGCCGGTGACCATCGTGTCGCTCTACGTTATCGCCTTGCTGGAGGAACGGGAACTCATCGCGAGTCTGGGGCGGGTCTATGAGGAGTATCGTGAGCGGGTACCGATGTTTGTGCCCAAAGGCCGTCAATAGTCAATCGTATCAAATGACGAGACTGGAATCGAACCGCAAGACACTGACAGTGCTCTGTGCGAGCCTTGTGTTGGTGGGTGCGGTGCGCCCCCTCCTCGGGCAACAGGCTGGCTTGCTCGTGCTCGAAGCCCCCGCCAGTACCGAGGCAATGGCGTACGGCAACACGCCGTACCTGTTTTCGCGCGAGTCGGGGATGCTGTTCTACGCACCTGCGTTGCTCCCGCGAACATCAGGGGTCACATCGGGGCTTCAGCTGTATGGTTCCGCCGGCACCATGGCCACCCTGTCCGGTGCCACTCCGTGGCAGGGGGGTGGCTTGGCGATCGGGCTCCAGTATATGCGGTACGGATCCGATTTGGGGTCACCCGTGGCGAGGGACAGCCAGAGCGTGGCGTTGCACCCCGGAACTGTTGGGACGACGGAGTTCGTGGGGTCCATCGGGTATGGACACGAGGTGTTCGGTCTGGAAACCGGGTTGGTGCTGAAGTATGTCGAACATGCGCTCAATCAGGGTGGTGACCGGACGATAGTGTTCGACATGGGGGTCGCCACCGACATCGGGCCGGTCATGGTCAGTGTGGTGGCGCAGAACCTCGGATCGGATCTAGATGTGGTGTACGACCCCTGCCCGACGTGCGTGGTTGCGCCGCCGGTTGCGGTGACGGTTCTGGAGTTGCCGAGGCAATTCTCGGCGGACCTCTCACTCGATGACTTTGAGGTAGGGCCGCTCGACATGTTCGTCACGGCGCGCACCACTTGGCGGCGCGACGGGCAGTTCATACCCGCCGGCGGCGTGGAGTTGTCGTATTGGCCCGTGACCGGGTACACCTTCCGCTTGCGAGGTGGCTTGGAACGCGTGGTCGAAGACGATCGGAGTCCTTTCACGTTCGGGGCCGCGTTTACGGGCGACAACATCACGATAGAGTATGCGTTTCAAGGATTCGACGGCTCGGGCAACGCCCACCGTTTTGGCCTGAGGTGGCGGTAGCCGGGGTTCACCTGCCTTTCATGGTGCCTTCACGGCCGAGTGCCGATTGTCAGGTAGAGCATTCGAGGAGGGGCCATGTTTGAGGCAATCGTTGCCGTTCTAGCTATCGCGATCGTATTCGGTGGCATCCTGATGTGGCAAGAGGGCTTGACGCTTTTTGCCCCGCGTCGCGCCGGGAAACTTGCGACGGTGGCACAAGACTTCTGTGAGAACCGTTGCCAGTTGATCGATGGTAGTTGTCCGCTCACCAGTGATGTGGGCCGACCGGAGTTCTGCCCACTCTGGAAGTTTGTGGAAGACGATCACCCAACGATGGCGCACGGCAGTCCGTTCGAAGACCAGCATCACCGCGCCGCCTGATCGGACGGCGGGGTTCAGCCGAACCTACTGTTCGGTTTCGAAGAACGCCGCGTCGAGTTTCGAAAAACCGATGTTGTCTAACACGACGGTGCCGGCCACCGTGCGGTCGAACACCAGTCTGATCTCTCGGATGGACGAAAGGTCAAGGCTACCGTTGGCGGCCACGAAATCTTCCAGCGGAATCGAATAGGACTGCAAGACCATCTCCCACTGTTGTCCAAACCTCTCTTTGTCGTTGCGTCGTCGCACCTTGATGCTGAGTGGCTTGCGAATCGTACCGTATGTGGAGAGCGGCACGCTCGCTGATCGGCCCAGTGCGTCGGCGATCTCGATCGACAGGTCGACCGGTTCGTCTTCCGTTTCATCCTCGTCCTCTTGGGTAACCTCTTCTTCGGTGTCTTCAACTTCCTCGTCACTGCGTTCCCGGGGGCCGGGTTTCTCGTCCAACGCGGTGAGGAGGAAGTCCAAGGTGGTCTCTTCGTCGAGTTGCCACTCCGCACCTAGCTGACTGGGAATGCCGATGGTGTAGCTGGCTGGCGTAGCCATCTCACCGTCGACGCCCTCGATCTCGTTGTTCCATCCCAACCACACCGCGTTCGACTGTTGGGAGTTCGAGGTCGTCGGCCGGTTCCGCGATCGAAGCGCCAGGAGGTTTTCTCGCCAACTGCCCAGAGAATCGCCCAGCAGCGTCACGCCGGGCACCGTCCCTGTCGTCACGTCGATGTCTTCATCGAACGTGGCAATTGGTCTGAACGTGCTCGATTCGAATCGCGTGATGTACATCGTGTTCGGCAACCATTCGCCGATGACGCGGTGATCGCGGAACAGCGGGAGGTACCGTTTGTCATCGTGCAACGTCACTTCGAGAAACGCGGAGATGTAGATCTTTCCCATCTCGCGTTGGTCTTCGGGGTCGACGAGAGCGCTCAGTTCCAGGATGCGACCGCTACGCGGTCCATTGTCTTTGTTGTTCCAGACTGAGTTCCACTGCCCGTGATTGGCCCGGTACATGTAGATGGCCGTCTTGAAATACTCACCGCCGTCGGTAAACGAGAGGCGTTGGTACTGGCGCAGCCCGTGGAAGCTGGTTACGTCGCCGTCATGTGACCCATGGAACACCATGTAGTTGACGTTTTCGATCGGTACCGAGCGGCCGGTGGGGAGGTACTGTCCGTCGACCGGCGCGATCGCCACCACCGAGCGAATGCCGAATCCGAAATCGAACTCGAGATTGGCGTCGTCGGGGTAGCGGTCGAGGCGGTTGAACGCGGCCGCGTGCCCCACGGCCTCACCTCCACGGGAATGTCCCAACAACGCAACACGGTCCATATCGACTTGCTGGTAGAACGGATTGGTGTCGGTGACGGCAAACTCTCTCCAGGCCTCGAGGTGTTTGAGCAATAACCAACCCCGCCCGTCGTTCTCGTTCCGAATGCCCCCGTTGATGAAATTCATGTCGACCGACACGAAGATGAATCCTCGGCTTGCCATGAGTTCTCCGAGATAGGCATACCCAGGATCCGAAAAATCCTTCATGTTGTGATTGCCATGCACTATGAGCGCGAGAGGGAAGGGGCCATCTCCCTTTGGATACCACACGCGCCCGTTGATCGGGAACTCCTTGGGCGTGAATCCCCAGTAGCTGTTTCGTTCCTTCGCGGAGTTGCCCAGGCTGACGAGCTTCGAGGCATCAACGGACTC
>JBDHLU010000181.1:0-6453 GCA_039656555.1 Gemmatimonadota bacterium
GGCCGCTGCACTCACTTACGTCCTTCCCGCCGGCCAATACGATCGCGTCGATGATCCGGAAACCGGCCGTAGCGTCGTCGTTGCCGGGTCCTATCAGTCCGTCGAGCGCGATCCGGTAAACATCTTCGAGGCGTTCGTCGCGATTCCCGTCGGCTTGATCGCCGCCGGCGAGATCGTGTTCCTGATCTTTTTGATTGGTGGCGCGTTTGCAGTGGTCGACCAGACCGGAGCGCTGCGCTGGGGCGTCGAATGGCTCGTGCAGAAGTTCCGTGGCCGCGAGATGATGGTGATCCCGGTTGTGTGCGTCGCGTTCGGGACTGCGGGTGCCGTGTACAACATGCAAGAAGAGATCATCGCGCTCATCCCGCCGTTGCTCGTGCTGACGCACCGACTCGGCGTGTCACCGATGATCGCGGTGTCGATGAGCGTTGGGCCGGCCTTCGTTGGGTCGGCCTTCAGCCCGATCAATCCGTTTCAAGTCGGCCTGGCGCAGAACCTCGCCGAATTGCCGCTGGGATCCGGTTGGCAGTTCCGGACGGTGTTCTTAATTGGTCACGATGCGCGAAGCCAAACGAACGCGATCCGTACCCGCGTCAAACGCGGAAGAGATCGAACTCGAACACGACGCTCGTCACCCGATGATCATGGCGATGGTCATCCTGACGTTCGCAGTCATGACCTACGGAATACTCGGCCTGGACTGGGGCTTCAACGAACTGTCGGCGTTGTTCTTCATCATGGGGATTATTGCCGGAATCATTGGACGCCTCGGCGTCAATGGAACGGCGCTCGCCTACGTCGAGGGCTTCAAGACGATGGCGCTCGCTGGACTCTTGATTGGATTCGCGCGCACGATCTTCATCGTGTTGGATCAAGGGCACGTCGTCGACACGATCGTCTACGGAATCTTCACGCCGGTGGCTAACCTCCCATTGACGGTTTCCGCACTCGGCATGATGGTCGGTCACATCGGACTGCACGTCCCCATTCCGAGCGTGACCGGACACGCAGTGCTGACGATGCCGGTGCTCACGCCGGTTTCTGATCTACTCGGACTTTCCAGGCAGGTGACTGTACTTGCCTACCAGATGGGCGGGGGCATGTGTGACCTCATCACGCCGACCAACGGTGCGCTCATGGCGATTCTCGCGGCCGCAAAGATCGGGTACGAGGAGTGGTTCGCGTTCGTGGGGCGGTATTACCTGGCGGTGATGGTATTGGGGGCGGGCTCTATTGTGCTGGCGATCGTTTTGGGGGTGTGATTACTCGGTTACCCGAAACTCCGTCACTCGCCCTCCCCTTTGTCCTTATCCTTCGGCGGTTCCAGCCCCGCCGCCCCCGCCATCCCCATGATGCTCGGCACGTTGAGCGAGCCGGCAAGGTTGGATGGTACCACCATCAGCGATCCCCGTTTGACGATGCTTTCGTAGAGCATGTTCATCGCCCGGAGGTTCATGGCGACGGGGTTGTCCTTGTAGGTCTCCGCGGCCTCGACGAACTTGGCCGCGATCTCGGTCTCGGCGGTGCCGAGTATGATGCGTGCCTGGCGTTCGCGCTCGGCCTGCGCTTGGCGGGACATCGCTTCTTCGAGTGCCTGGGGGATGATCACGTCGCGTATTTCGACCGACTGCACCTGAATGCCCCAGTCGTGCATTTTGCGATCGAGCGTCTCCTGCAATCCTCGACCGAGTTCTTTCCGAGATTGAATCAGTTCTCCGAGATCGTGCTTCCCGATGGCGTCCCGTAGCGCAGTCTGGGCGGCCAGCACGACGGCGGTTTTGTACTCCTGCACCTCCAACGCGGCTCGTTCGGCATCGTACACAATCCAGAAGGCGATGGCGTCCACGTTGACCGGCACCGTGTCCTTGGTGAGACAAGATTCCGCGCCGAAGTCGGTTGTCCGAATGCGCTGATCGATGTGATAGGGAATCCGGTCAACGATCGGAATGACCAAGAACGGGCCGGGACCCTTGATACCTCGGTACCTACCCAAGCGAAGCACGACGGCCTTTTCCCACTGATCGGCAACCTTGATGGACGAAGCGAGCAACACGCCCACGACCGCACCGAGCCCGATGGCCACCCCAACCGGTGCCAGGAGCAATGTGGCCGCACCCAATGCTACTCCACCCAGTGCGCCAGCCGTCAGCGCCACCACCGGGAATCGCGTGTCGTCGGGCGTGGTGCTGCTTCGTCTCGTGGGAAGATTCGATGTGCCTTGTAATAATGAATGCGGGACGACCATAGCGTATGCTCGCTGCGTTTAGGTGTGATGCGACCGAAGATCGGTGAGTGCGTCAATGACCTCGTCCAACGTGAACCCGAGCGATTGCGCCTGGTCCGCGACATTCTTGCAAATGGTCTCGAGTTCTTTCCATCGTTCTCGCTGCGCGGGATCGGCGGCGTGCAAGCTCACGACCGTGCCTCCCCCGTGCTGGCTTGTGAGCACGCCGAGTTGCTCCAGCCGCTCGTAGGATCGGGAGATCGTGCGCGGACTCATGCCTAGCTCGACTGACAGCTCGCGCACCGTCGGTAGGAGCTCACCCGTTCCCAGGGTGCCGTCGATCACGTCTTGCCAAATCGTATTGACGATCTGGCTGATGATTGCGTCCCGACGACTGGGGTCGAGCGATTGCGAAAGCCGTGTTGAGATCTTGTTCGTGGTCACCAGTGAAGGATAGGGGGAGGGCGCTGGTGGGGCTAGCGGGGAGGGTTACGTGTTACGTGACGCGGTGGCAAGTTACGTGAGTCGTCGATTATTGACCTCGAACGGAGCCCGCAATGCGTCTTGAACGTTGTCTCAGATTCACACTCGCCAGCGCAACGATCTTCACGATCTCCTGTGCTCCCCAATCCGACAATCCGGCCGATATGGTTCTCCGTGGCGGGAAGGTCGTCACGGTCGACCCCGACGTACCGGATGGCGAAGCGGTCGCTATCAAGGACGGTCTGATCATGGCCGTCGGGAGTGACGGCGACATCCGCGCGTACATCGGTCCGGAAACCGAGGTCATCGACCTCGACGGACAACTCGCGATTCCGGGGTTCGTCGAGAGCCACGCGCACTACATGGGCATCGGCAGCGCGAAGATGCAGCTCAACCTGATGGACGTGGCCAACTGGGACGAGATCGTCTCGATGGTCGATGCGTCGGTGGGCGATGCGCCCGCGGGCCAACTCATAACGGGCCGCGGCTGGCACCAGGAAAAATGGGACAAAGAGCCGCCGGGCAACATAGAAGGTCTCCCGACCCACAACTCGCTGAGTGCGGTCTCACCGAACAACCCCGTGATTCTCCGCCACGCGAGTGGCCATGCGGCTTTCGCGAACGCCAAGGCGATGGAGATGGCGGGGATCGATCGCAACACACCTGATCCGCGCGGTGGTGAAATCGTTCGCGATGAGAACGGGGAGCCAATCGGTGCGTTTCGGGAGACCGCACAGGGTCTCTTGGGTCCGGCCTACGAGAATGCTGTGCCGGCAGACCCCAGGCGGGAGGCCATTCTCGCCGCCGAAGAAGTCTTGTCCAAAGGAATCACGAGTTTTCAAGACGCGGGCTCGGGGTTCGGCACGATCGACATGCTCAAAGACATGGTCGACAACAACGAACTGGGAGTCCGCCTTTGGGTGATGGTACGGGCCGGGAACGACCAACTCCGTGAGAATCTGGATACCTACCGCATGATTGGGTACGGGAACAACATGCTCACGGTGCGGGCCGTCAAAGTGACGATCGACGGGGCACTTGGCTCACACGGCGCCTGGCTTCTCGAGCCCTACGACGATATGCCTTCCAGTGTCGGCTTGAACACGAGTCCAATTCCCAGGCTGCGTGTCACCGCAGAACTTGCCGCAGCCCACGACTACCAACTGGCCGTGCACGCGATCGGCGACCGCGCCAATCGCGAAGCACTGGACGTGTTCGAAGCCTCGTACGAGGCGAATCCCGACAACACCGACATGCGGTGGCGGATCGAGCATTCCCAGCACCTGCACCCGGATGACATTCCGCGCTTCGGTCAATTGGGCGTAATCGCCTCGATGGAAGGCATACACGCCACGTCCGACGGTCCGTGGCTCGAAGAAAAACTCGGAGAACAACGAGTGCGTGAAGGCGCGTACGTCTGGCAGAGCCTCATGCAGTCGGGCGCCGTGGTCACCAACGGTACGGATGCCCCGGTGGAAGACGTCGATCCGATTGCGAGCTACTACGCCACGGTCTCGCGAATGACCAACCAGGGCTGGAAGCTCTATCCGGAGCAAGCGATGAGCCGGATGGAGGCGCTCCAGTCGTACACGATCAACGGCGCCTACGCAGCGTTCGAAGAGGATCTCAAGGGCACACTGACGCCCGGGAAACTTGCGGACATCACCGTGTTATCAAAGGACATCCTGACGATTGTGGAAGAGGAAATCCCGAGCACAGAAGTCGTTTATACGATTGTGGGGGGGGAGATCAAGTATAGGAGACAGTAGACAGGAGGGACAGGAGGGACAGGGGGGACAGGAGCTACTGGGTCCTGAAGTCTTTCGGTGATACGCCGAAGTGATCGCGAAACGCTTTCGAGAACTGACTTCGGCTGGCAATACCTACGCGATGGGCCGCAGCCTCGATCGAGAGATGACTCTGAGATCGAAGCAATTGTGCGGCCCTGCGGAGCCGCACTTCTCGCACGTACTCCATAGGTGGCCGTCCGAAACTTGCCCGAAACTGCTTGGCAAACGCAGCGCGGCTCATGATCGCAACCTCCGCCAATGATTCCAGGGTGTGCTGTTGCTCGGGACGCGTGAGGATGGCGTCGAGGACACGGCTCATGCGTTCGTCCTCGAGGGCGGCGAGCCATGGCAGCGTGCAGGCGCCCTGGTCGCACAAACGCCTGAATACGAGGACCAGGCACTGTGTCATGAGTGAACCCATCATCGCCCGAGCGCCGGGCGTCGCGGTTTGCTGTTCGCGGAGGAGCGACTGGAAAGTGAGTCGCATGATTGGTTCTTCTGAGAAATCCAGCACGATCACTTCGCTGAGGTGTTCGAAGAGACCAAGCCCCACACCGTACATGGCGCGAATCTGCCCGCATGCCACTATGAGCCGTACCTTGCCTATCTCTCCAGCGATGTGGTCGGGCATGTCGTGAACCGTTCGGTCGCCCGGCGTATTCTCGGCGAGCACGCCTCTGCCACACTCGATCGAATGTGCTAGGCCGGCCGGCACGATCGCCAGGGAATCTTGCGGGAGAACATGGACGTCTCCCGATGCATCGCGGATCCCTCCGGTCCCCTGAATGGCGAAATGCAGGCTGACGAAGCCGAACTCCGGAAGCCGCAACCGCCAACCATCCGCCACCCGGCATATCGCGAAGGCGTTTACCGTCAACGCCAGATTGTCGAAGAGTTTCTCGATAAGCACCTTGTTCTTTCAAATTCGAGACGATCCCGCACACAAGCGAGACCCACCGGCACGCAGCCGCAGTTACTCATGAGGCGACGGGAACACCAATCTATTCACAGTCTTATGGAGGAGCCATGTACACGCCAGTCCGAACCCCCGGAGCAGCACGAATCCTCTCACTCGTCGCGGGGATCCTGCTCCTAGCCGGAACCGCGGTGGCCCAACTGCCTGATCCAGGCATGGAAATCGATATCGAGCGGACCGCCCTCGTCATCACCGATCCACAGAACGATTTTCTGAGTCCCGACGGTGTCACATGGGGGCTCGTCGGTGCGTCCGTCGAGGCGAACAACACCGTTGCGAACCTGGAGACCCTGTTCCGTACCGCCAAAGGTGCAGGCATCCAGGTGTTCGTATCTCCACACTATTACTTCCCGACCGACCATGGGTGGAAGTTCGGCGGAGCCGTAGAGGTCATGATGCACGCCATCGACATGTTCGAGCGTGAGGGAGCGCTAACGACAGCGGGGTTTGATGGATCGGGGGCGGACTGGCTCGAGCAGTACAAGCACTTCATCAACGACGGCCATACGGTCGTGACGAGCCCACACAAGGTCTACGGACCGGAGACGAATGACCTCGTGCTACAGCTCCGTAAGCGCGGTATCGACAAGGTCATCTTAGCCGGAATGTCCGCCAACCTCTGTGTCGAATCACATCTCCGCGAACTGCTCGAGCAGGGCTTCGAGGTCGCTGTCATCTCCGACGGAACCGCCGCCGCGCAGGCGCCGGGACTAGATGGATACCAGGCAGCGATGACGAATTTCCGATTCTTGGCCAGTACCCTGCTGACCACAGACGAAATCGTCGCGCAGATCCACCAGGCTGGCACGACGCGCTAACAGGAGGGACAGGGGGGACAGGGGGGACAGATGGGACAGGATCGATTACCTGTCCCCCCTGTCCCCCCTGTCCCTCCTGTCCCCCCTGTCCCCCCTGTCCCTCCTGTCCCCCCTGTCCCCCCTGTCCCCCCTGTCCCCCCTGTCCCTCCTGTCCCCCCTGTC
>JBDHLU010000182.1:0-7045 GCA_039656555.1 Gemmatimonadota bacterium
CCGTCGCGTTTGCGGCGTTGGATCTTATAGGCGGTAACCAGCCCGCCGTCGACCGGCTGCTTCCAGTCGAGGAACACCCAGTCCTCCCCCTCGCGCATGAGTTCGAGGGTTCGCACCTGGCCGGGAACCTCGTTGGCGGTGCGGGCGCGGCGTCCACCCCAGCCAAGGAGCTGGAGCTTGCCGTCGTTCCCGTTGACGGTGTTTTCCGCATAGCGGAGAATGGACGTCATCGCATCCGTGAGGACGTCCAGCGCCTCGTCCTTGGTCTGGGTACCGGAGACGGCCTGGGTGGATGCCGCGATGGCTGCCTCGCGTGCCGTATCGTAGGCTTCGAGTGCCTGTTGTAACTCCTCCACCGAAACGGGCGGCGAGGGAAAGTCCTCGGCGTAGGCTCTCAGCCCGTTCACCAGATCGTGTGCGAGGCGCGCAATGTTGGCCTCGCGTTTCGGGAATCTCATTTGGGATCCGTCCTTTCAGAGTGTTGTTGCGCGTTGCTTCCCGCCGGAGTGCGGGAGTGAATGCACGATGGTCATGCCCAGTCTGAGGGTGGGCCGCGTGCCCGCGTGGGAGACCACGCCACCGCCGGTGCGGAGACGGGTTGCTCCGCCCGGAGTGCCGTTTGACCCGTAGCAGAGGTGGCTAACTCCGGCACGGAGGCGGCTTGACCCGTGCCAAAGGCGGATTGACCCGTGGCGGAGCGTGCGTACCCCGAGCCGGAGAAAGGGAACTCTGCGACGGAGGCGACTTCCCCCGCGCCAAGTGAAGCGTGCTCCGCCACGGAGTTAGCCAACTTTATGACGGAGTTGACCAACTTTGCGACGGAGTCGACCAACTCTGTGGCGGGGAAAGCGTGACCCGCAGCGGGGAAAACGCCCAGAGAGCGCACGCCCCCAGCGATCCGGACAGTCATGGTAGATCTCCCCAGTTTGCAGTTGCCTGTATTGAGCGGTCGCCATGCGCCGTCGACTGGGCGCCGCGTGCGATTGCCGCTCCTACTTAGCTATACCGGAAATCGCCGATTTTCTTTCAACCAGACTGCTAAGTCTTTTTACGGCATGTGGTTACGGGTGGGGCGGACTGCGGGGTTGGAACCGGGCGGCGTGCGCCAGACTCCAGAGAACGGTCCGCACGGTAACTTGGGGAGTATGGACGCCCCTCGCGATCTCTCCCAAGCTTCCGACCAGGCTGTGGTTGCCTTGGTACTCGACGGCAAAGCTGCCGCGTGCCGCGAACTCATAGACCGATACCGCGAGACCGCTTTCTACGTCATTCTCAGGATCGTCGGCCATCGCGAGCGGGCGGAAGATCTGACGCAAGAGACGTTCATCAAGGTGTTTCGCTCACTCGACCAATACCGCCCCGAACGCAGCTTCGGCCCCTGGCTACGCGCCATCGCCCGCAACACCGCACTCAACTACGTCGAGGCCGATCGGTGCGACTCCTTTGACTCGCCGCTTCAGGCTTCACCAAGCCACATCGACGCGCAGCCATATCACATGCGCACCCTCGTCGACACGACGTCGTCCGGGGAGTACCGAGCGCGGGACGACGCGGCGCTCGTGCAGGCCATCGGACGGCTCAGACCGGCATACCGCCGCGTGGTAGTTCTGCGGTACGGCGAAAAGCGCTCGTATAAGAGCATTGCCAGAATCATGAAACTGCCCAAGGGGACCGTGGGCACCCACCTCCGCCGCGCGCTCATGGAATTGAAGGAGATGCTCGGCCCGTCGCCCGACTCCTGGCCGTCAGATCCAGCCATCAGCCTGGGGTGAAGGGCGCCTGGGCGTCGCTGATCGCATCGGCATTCGGGACGAGCCGGCATTGACGACGGTCCCTCTAGCTTGCTGGTGGCCTGTGCGGAGGCAATCTTGGGACTATCATCCCTGGAGAGAAACACGATGAGGCGTAAGCACATTCTAGCGGTGACCCTCCTGGCCTTTGCCCTTTCGAGTTGTGCAGGGGAGCAGCCAACCGCCGGTCGGCCCAACATCCTGCTCATCGTGGCCGACGACATGGGGTACTCAGACATCGGCTCCTTTGGGGGAGAGATTGTGACCCCAACCCTCGACCAGTTGGCGAACGAGGGATTGCGCCTGTCCAACTTTCACGTGCTGCCCAGCTGCTCACCTACCCGGTCGGTGCTGCTCTCCGGGATAGACAATCACGTAGCGGGCATGGGAACGATGGGGGAGGTGTTGACACCGGAGATGGAGGGACGCCCAGGCTACGAAGGGTATCTGAACTTCCAGGTCGCCGCTCTCCCAGAAGTCCTCAGCGCGGCGGGATACCACACGTATATGGTGGGCAAGTGGCACCTCGGGCATACCCAGGAGACGCTTCCCTCCGCCAGAGGATTCGAGGAGACATTCATCCTTGCCCCGGGTGGAGGCAGTCACTGGAATGATCGCAAACCATTGTCACCCCCGCAGACGATGGTGTATCGAAGGAACGGAGAGCTCGTTGAGGAGTTGCCCGACGACTTCTACTCGACCAAGGACTACACGGACCATGCCCTCGAGTGGATGAGAGCAAACACCGGCGACGGCCAGCCGTTTTTCACGTTCCTGTCTTACACTGCCCCGCACGATCCTCTCCATGCTCCCAAGGAATACATCGACAAGTACAAGGGACGGTACGATGGTGGCTGGGACGTACTTCGTGAGGAGCGGCTCCAGGCACTCAAGAACCTCGGCATCGTCCCCGACGATGCTCGACCCTTCCCCCGACTGCCATCGGTCAAGGCATGGGACGAGATGTCGGGAGAGGAACAACAGGAAGCGGCACGCGACATGGAAGTCTACGCGGCGATGGTGGACTACCTGGACGAGCAGATCAAGCGGGTGCTCGACTATCTGAAGGAGGTCGATGAGTACGACAACACGTTGATCGTGTTCCTTTCAGATAATGGCGCGAATGGTCATCCGCCAACCACGTATCCGGGGCAGACCGACGAACACCTGAATTCGTTTGACAACAGTTTGGAAAACCGCGGTCTCAGGAACTCGTTCATCGAACCCGGGCCGGGTTGGGCGCAAGCCAGCATGTCTCCCAGCCGACTGTTCAAGGCGTTCACGGCCGAGGGCGGGATTCGCGCTCCATTGGTCATCAAACTTCCGGGCGCGATGGCGAATGCCGGAGCCATCGATCATTCGTTCGTACACGTCCGAGACATCATGCCGACGATCCTCGCCGTCGCCGGGGTTGCGCCGCCTCGGGAGATCAACGGTCGCCAGGTGGTTCCGATGCATGGTGGCTCGCTGCTGGACTTCCTCGAGGGCAACGTTGCCGAGCCGTACGCAGGGGCGAGTCAGGTCGGCTATGAGCTCTTCGGTATGAAGGCCTTCTTCGATGGTGATTGGAAGATTCTCTTGATGCCTCCGCCGTTCGGACGCGGAGAATGGCAGCTGTACAACCTGAAAGACGATCCGGCAGAGATGGTCGATCTGAATGACCAACACCCAGACCGACTCGCGGAGATGATTGCCCAGTGGGAGCAATACAAGGAGACCAATGGCGTATTGGACGTTTCCTTCGATCTAGGCGGGGGCCAGTAGGCGCTCGGCGGCCCTCACCCGGGGAATCGCTGTACCGGTTACCCGTTTCTCCGCGTTGCTCCGTCGGCTAGTCCGTCAACCGAATGATCACCCGATCCAAAGCTCCGACGAAGGGGAACGGCCCTTCGTAGCGTCTCGAAACCTGCGTGCCAGTGTCACGTCCCACATCGAACGTCTCGGCTAGCGAATACGTGCTGATGTGCATCTGCGGCATGTCCGTTTCCGCCACCTTCGTACCGTTCACAAACAACTCGCCGGTGCCGGCGAACTCTCCGGTCTTCGTGAAGACGAATCGGAGTTCCGTCTCACCCTGCGGAAGGCGAGGCGATTCCATCGTATAGAACACTCCATCCAGGAAGTTGTAATCGTAATAGAGACGATCGTTCTGGATGAACATGGTGAACCCACCGGTCATTCCGCCCACTGCCATGATCACGCCCTCCTCGTTGCCCTGGAGGTCGATGGTGGTGGTGATCGTGTGGGACCGGTTCTTGACCGGCGCGGACGCTTTCTCTGCGATGCGGACCGCCCCCGGCGCATAATACGTGAACTGCGTTTGGTCTCCGAACAAGCGACCCTCCTGCGCCGAGATACGCGCGATCATGTCGTCGTACAGCGGATAGACGTTGTACTTCCACGCGTCCTCTTCGAACATCTCCTGGAGTTCGGCGAGTTTGTCCGGAAACTGATCGGCAACGTTGTTGCTTTCCGAAAAGTCTTCGGCCACGTGGTACAGCTCCCACTCGTCTTGGTCGAACGGCAAGGTGACGTTGAGTTCCCAAGGCATCCGGTTTGCGTGCAATGTCACCGCTTTCCAGCCATCTGCCCACATCGCACGGTTACCGAACATCTCGTAGTACTGGCGTTCCTTGCGATTCGGCGCGTCCGCGTCATCGAAGGCGTAGAGCATGGATATGCCATCCATCGGCTGTTGCCGCACGCCGTGATAGACATCGGGCACCGAGATGCCGGTTGCTTCGAGGATGGTCGGTGCAATATCGGCGATGTGATGGTACTGGCTTCGGACTTCACCTTGAGCTTGGATGCCATCGGGCCAATGAACAACGAGCGCATCGTGTTGTCCGCCGCGATGCTCGCTCTGCTTGAAGTACGAGAATGGTGTGTTCCCGGCCATGGCCCACCCCGCGTGATAGTGCGGGTAGGTCGTGGCGTCGCCCCAGGACTCGTAATGGCGAAGATTCGCGTCGAACGGCGTCTGGAGGCCGTTCAGCACGTACGTCTCGTTGAACGTCCCGGCAAGACCTCCTTCGCCACTAGCGCCGTTGTCGGAGGTGACGAAGATCAGGGTATTGTCCAGCTCCCCGATCCGTTCGAGCTCGTCGACCACTCGCCCAATCTGGTGGTCGACATGGTCCATCTGCGCTGCGAAGACCTCCATCTGGCGGGCGTACATGCGCCTTTCGGTGTCGTTCAACGAATCCCAGCTCGGGATTTCGTCGATGCGGTCAGTGAGCGCGGTGTTTTGGGGAACGACACCGAGTCGCTTCTGATTTTCCAGGATTTGCTCACGGGCCGCGTCCCAGCCCATGTCGAATTGGCCGCGATACTTCTCGATGTATTCTTGGGGCGCATGATGGGGTGAGTGCATGGATCCCGATGCCCACAGCATCATGAATGGCAGGTCGGGTTTGATCGACTTGTGACCGGTGATCCAGTGGATCGCGCGGTCCGCGAGATCCTTGTCGAGGTGCTCGCTGCTCCGATACGGCTCGGGCGTATGGTCGTTCCACATCACCGGGACGAACTGGTGCACGTCGGCCGACATGAAGGTGTAGGCGTGTTCGAAGCCCTCACCGCTCGGCCACCGATCGAATGGCCCAACCTGCGAGACCTCATAGAGCGGCGTGTGGTCCCACTTGCCCAACGCGTAGTTGACGTAGCCCTCGGTCTCGAGGTAGTTGGCGACCGACTTCGCCGTTGGGGGAACCATGGCGTTGTAGCCTGGGAACCCCATCGCCGTGAGCGCGTGGCTGCCCAATCCGATCGAGTGTGGGAACCGACCGGCCATCAACGTGGCGCGGGACGGCGAACACAACGCAGTTGTGTGAAAATTGTTGAAGCGAAGTCCATTCTCGGCAAGGCGATCGATGTTTGGAGTCTCGATGAGCCCGCCGAAGCTTCCGATTTGGGCAAATCCTACGTCGTCCAGCAAGAAAATGATGATATTTGGTGCGCCCTCCGGAGGTCGCACCTCATCAGGCCACCATTCCTCGGACTCGTCGTATGACTGCGCGATCGTGCCTTGAAACTCAACATCGACGTCGCCGCTGTCGCATGCCGCGAGCCCGAGGCAAGCCATGAGCCCAACAGCGCCAAGGTTCGTTCGGTTGTTCACGTCAACCTCCAGGTCGTTTGTCCTCTGCGGGCTGGGAAGGTAGTCATCAGCTCGGCGCGGGGATATGGCTCGAGTGTCACATTCTCTGGCCACTCGAAGAAGGGCGTTATAGGTCTGCAAGTCATTTGCACCATCGGTGTGACCGACGCTTGAGAAGACCGAGCCGTAGGGGAGTCCCCCGGCTTCGCAGGCCGGGGATCGCGTTTGAGAGAGGCAATAGCATCGCTCACGCCCCTGGTGCGGATGGCGACCGGCCGAAACCTTGATAGCACCGCGAGCATGTCTTCGGCCCTCCGTGGGCCGCCCCTGGACGCACGGATTCTCTTGACCCATCCTTGCACTTCGTTTGCAAGTCCGTTGTGAGTTAGGTACCCCCGCATGGGCCACAAGAAACAACATTTCGTACCTCGGTCATACTTGGACGCATGGTGCGACCCCGACACACCGAAGAACCAAGAGCCCTACGTTTGGGTGTTTCCAAAGAAGGGAGGGCCTGCTCGCAATCGAGCACCCAAAAAGCTTTTTCGTGAAACAGACATGTACACGATCAAGCTTGCATCCGGACACCGTGACCTTCGTCTGGAGCACGGATTGGCTGATCTCGAATCGCTCTTCGCGCATATAGCGCGGAATCTCTTGCCCAACCACGTCGACATCAGTATCGAGACCAAAGTGAAGCTCTGCGCATTCACGGCAGCGATGCAGGCGCGGACTCCGAAGCAGAGAAGTCACATTCAAAGCCAATGGCAAAGCATACTGGACGGCATGGAGGCGATGGAGACCGAGATGCGGGCCCTGGCACCCGAAAAGCGTCAGGAGATAGCGAAGGCCACTCTCAAGCCGGGTGGTTCGGGTCCTTCGATGGATATCGAAGAGGTGCGGAAGCTATCCGAAACACCAATTCAACACACGTTGGTTCAGATAATCGAAACACAAGTACCTATCTTGGCGACGATGGACTTGGCTGTATTCGAGGTCGATGATCCGCACGCCTTCATCACTTCCGACGCACCATGTGTTTGGTTCGATCCCGAGGCCCACAATCGCCCATTCCCTTCCAACAGCCCTGGGCTTTCTTGGCCAACCATCGAGGTAACCCTCCCCGTATCGCCCCGGCAGTTGCTCATGTTCAATC
>JBDHLU010000183.1:0-6187 GCA_039656555.1 Gemmatimonadota bacterium
TGATCACGTAGTTGGTGAGGATCCCGCCGTACGACCATCCACCCACGCCGAGTCGATCGGGATCGGAGAATCCCTGGTCGATCGCGTAGTCGACACCGGCCATGACGTCTTCAAAATCCTTGTTGCCCCAATCCGCCTAGATCGCATGAGAAAAATCCTGGCCGTATCCGGATGACCCGCGAGGATTCGCGGTAACCACCACGTAACCATTGGCCGCGAAGAGATTGGCTTCGAAGTTGAAGCTGTGCGAAAACTGCGAGACCGGCCCGCCGTGGATGCGTAGTAGCGTGGGATAGCGCATGCCGCTCTGGTAGCCCGGTGGCAAATAGACAAAGCCCTCGATCTCTGTGCCGTCCTTGCTTGGAAACTGGACGTTGTGCACCGCGCCGAGCGACAGCCCGGACAACCACGCATCGTTTTCGTGGGTGAGTTGTCGCAGGTTGTTGCCGTCAAAGACAAAGATCTCGTCAGGGCGATCGAGATGCCCAATGCGAGCAGCGATCTCGCCGTTCGGCGCGTACGCGACGTCGCGCACGGCGATGCCGTCTTGAATCAGCCGTTCGACGCGACCGTCCGCCACCCGCACGCGCACCAAGTGGTTCTCCGCACTGTCTTCCAAGCGGGCATAGATCCACCCGCCATCGTCCGAAAACTTCGGCGACGAGAAATTCCGGTCCAGATCGGTCGCCAGAAGCCGCGGCTCGCCCCCTTGGGACGAAACGACAGCGAGGTGTCCGGTCGCATACCAGATGAGTTCCGGTTGTACGACCGTGGTATACGCGATCCAGCTGCCGTCGGGGCTCCATGCCGGCGAACCGTCCGACCCGGGGTTGGTCGTCACTTGTAGCAGCGTGGCACCCTGATCGGTATTGTCAGCTGCCACGACCCAGATGTCCGAGTTGGAATTTCCATCGGGCTCGTCCGTGCGATTGCTCACAAACGCGACGCGCATGCCGTCGGGGCTCCACACCGGCGATGACTCATCGAAATCACCGGACGTGATTTGCCGAATGTCTTTCGTTGTAACGTCGAAGACGTACAGGTGCGTGTGCCGATCGCCCGTGAGGTACCCTGCCCCATCGCGCTTGAACTGCAAACGATCGATCACCCACGGCGGTTCGACATCGCTCTCGGAGCTGTCCTCGGCTTCAGGATCGCGAATCGAAAGGAGTAATCGAGACCCATCGGGCGACCATGCGTGGCTCGACACGCCTTGCTCGACCTCCGTGAGCTGCTGCGCCTCGCCTCCCAATCGATTCAAGGTCCAGACCTGGGTCTTGCCACCGTTCCGGGAAGCGGTGAACGACAGGTACTTCCCGTCCGGGCTCCAACGTGGCTGGCTAGCCGACGTACCCGTGGCTGACATTGGAATAGGATCGCCTCCGCTCATCGGGATCATCCACAGGCGCGTCGACGACTTCCCCTTCTCCAGATTGGTCTGTGAGACAGTGTAGGCCAGCCACTTGCCATCGGGACTGATCTTCGGATTGGCCACGCGTTTGATCTCAAAGAGATCGTCGACTTCGAGTGGTCGGGGCGTTTGCGCTGCAAGAGGAGCGGCGGCAACCACGAGAGAGAAAACCAATAAACGTCCGAGCATGATTACTCCTGTTTGATCAACTAAATCTATTGGTACGTCTACTGTACTGGGAAACCGGCACAAGGCATGGCTCTTGCCTCCTTCCGGGTCCAGCATCTATCGAGCTGAGAACGCCCATGACGCCGAACGGCGCTACCGCTTCATCTCCGAACGTGACGCACTCTGCCGCGGTCCTAGGACCTGTGGAGGGGCGGCACGGCGATATCCTCGCTCCCGATACCCTTACGTTTCTCGCCGAGCTCCATGCTCGTTTCGAGGGCCGGCGCCAGGAGCTTCTTGGGCGCCGTGTGGTGAGGCAACAACAGCTCGACCAAGGCATCCGACCGGATTTCCTGGCAGAGACCGCGGAAATCCGCGATTCCGATTGGGCTGTGGCGCCAATCCCGCACGACCTTTTGGACCGCCGAGTCGAGATTACCGGACCGGTGGACCGGAAGATGATCATCAATGCGCTGAATTCAGGCGCCGACGTCTTCATGGCCGACTTCGAGGACTCGCACGCACCGACTTGGGCCAACACGTTGGAGGGTCAGGTCAACCTATACGACGCGGTGCGCCGCACCATCACTTTCAGCAGTCCGCAGGGGAAACACTACGAACTGAACTCCCTGATTGCGACGCTGATGGTGCGGCCCCGCGGATGGCATCTCCCCGAAAAGCACGTCGTCATCGATGGCGCACCGATCTCCGGTGCGCTCTTCGACTTCGGCCTGTTCTTCTATCACAATGCTGCCGAGCAGATCTCGCGCGACACCGGACCGTATTTTTACCTACCGAAGCTCGAGAATCACCTCGAGGCAAGACTATGGAACGATGTCTTCGTGTTCGCCCAAGATTACCTTGGCCTCCCCCAAGGAACGATTCGCGCCACCGTACTCATTGAGAATATCCTCACCGCATTCGAGATGGACGAGATCCTGTGGGAACTCCGTGACCACTCGGCGGGCCTGAACTGTGGCCGGTGGGATTACATCTTCAGTTTCATCAAAACGTTCCGCGCCGATCGAGCGTTCGTGCTTCCAGACCGCGCGCTAATAACGATGGATCGGCATTTCCTTGCGTCGTACGTCAAACTCCTGATTTGGACCTGTCACCGCCGGGGTATTCACGCGATGGGAGGTATGGCGGCACAGATTCCCATCCGCAACGATCCCGACGCCAACGCGGCCGCCATCGAGAAAGTTCGGCAGGACAAGATTCGCGAAGTGCGGGAAGGACACGACGGCACCTGGGTCGCTCATCCGGGTTTGGTACCAGTTGCCAAAGAAGTTTTCGACGCCCACATGTCGGGACCCAATCAGATCGACAAGTCCCTAAACCTGGTAGACATTCAAGCCGACGACCTGCTCGACGTACCCACCGGCCCAATCACCGAGGCCGGTTTGCGTCACAACATCGACGTGGGAATCCAATACCTCGAAGCATGGCTACGTGGATCTGGCTGCGTTCCCATCTATAACCTCATGGAAGACGCCGCTACCGCGGAGATCTCCCGCACCCAATTGTGGCAGTGGATCCACCATCAGGTCACGCTCGAGGACGGGCGTCCCGTAACCGCGGACATGGTTCATCGCATCATCGCGGAAGAGCTGGAGGGCATCCGTAACAAGATCGGGAACGACGCGTTCGAAGGCGGGGCGTTCCAGGATGCAGCCACTCTCTTCAACACGCTCACCGATCGGGACCAGCTGGCAGACTGGCTCACCCTTTTGGCATACGAGTACTTCTAGCGGTCGCACGCCGCACCTCCCAGGAACTGACCCATGGATAGACAGACGTACATCGAGGCCCTGAACAACCGCTGGGCCAACGACTCACGCTGGCAGGGCATCGAACGGCCATACGGACCTGAAGAGGTCTGGCGTTTGGCCGGGACGATCCCGATTGACCACTCTCTGGCCAGCCGCGGGGCCAGGCAGTTCGGCAGGCTACTCGACGCCGAGCCTTACATTGCCGTGCTCAGCGCGGTCACCGGCAACCAGGCAATTCAAGAAGTACGCGCCGGCTTGAAAGCGATCTATGTCAGCGGATGGCAGGTCGCCGGTGACGCCAACACGGCTGGAGAGGTCTACCCGGACCAATCACTCTACCCGGCCGACAGCGTGCCTTCACTCGTCGGGCGCTTGAACGCCGCGCTCCTTCGCGCAGACCAAATCCATCATCAACGAGGTGAGAACGGCACCGACTGGGTGGTACCCATCGTTGCTGACGCTGAAGCGGGGTTCGGTGGACTGCTCAACGCCTACGAACTCATGAAGCACATGATTCAACAAGGCGCTGCCGCCGTGCATTTTGAGGACCAATTGGCCTCGCTCAAGAAGTGCGGCCACCTCGGTGGGAAGGTGCTCGTTCCGACGCGGGAGTTCATCAACAAGCTCGTAGCCGCCCGCCTAGCTGCCGACGTATGCGGGGTCGACACATATCTGATCGCGAGGACCGATGCCTTGAGCGCAACGATTCTTGCCAATGACGTCGATGAGAGAGACCGGGAATTCATCGAGGGCGAGCGCACACCAGAAGGGTTTTTCCGCGTGCGACCGGGAATCGACTCGGCCATCGCCCGCGGGCTGGCTTATGCACCGTACGCAGACCTCGTGTGGTTCGAAACCTCGACACCCGACCTCGAGGAAGCACGCCAATTCTCGTTGGCAATGCACGACCGATTCCCCAACAAGCGCCTCGCGTATAACTGTTCCCCGTCGTTCAACTGGAAGGCGAAACTCAGCGATCACGAGATTGCGAACTTCCAACGCCAGTTGGGCGAACTGGGATATCATTTCCAGTTCGTCACGCTATCCGGGTTCCACTCACTCAACCACGCCATGTACGATCTTGCTAGCGCCTATGCGCGTGACGGCATGACCGCGTATGCGGCACTGCAAGAAGAGGAGTTCGCCTCGGAAGAGCACGGCTATGAGGCTATCAAGCACCAGCAGTTCGTTGGCGCTGGGTATTTCGACGCCATTCAGCAGGCCGTTACCGGCGGCGATTCATCGACGCTGGCCATGAATGGTTCAACTGAGCAGGAACAGTTTGAAGGGTCGGAGCGCGTAGCGTAGCTACCGGCGTCAACCGTGACCACCGCTCGACCTGCCCTCGACCCGCTTCACCTCGCAGCCCAGGGCGCAGAGGTCATTCGCCACGGCTTCGACGCCTATGAGAGTTCGTTCGAGGCCATAACACGACGGGCACCCACGCGCTTTGCGGCCCGCGACTGGGCCGGTATGCAGGCCGACGCAAGCGAACGTCTCGACGTTTACGGTACCAAGCTGGCCGAAGTCGACAACGAGCTACGTGCACTCCTGGGCCAAGGGGTCACCGACAAGCGCATTTGGTCCGAAATGCGGCAAGAGTATGCATCCGGCATTGCCGGATACACTGCCGGCGAGTTGGCCGAGACCTTCTTCAATTCCGCAACGCGCCGAGTGTTCTCGACCGCAGGCGTGGATGCCTCGATCGAGTTCATCGACTACGCGTTCGCCCGCGTCGCACCCTTCCTAGGTCGCGTGACCTATCACACCTATGTACGCGGTGACTCCACGCGAGATGCCATCGAAGCACTGCTGGGCGACCGTGCGTTTGCAGTTCCTTACGTCGACGCGGCCGCCGACGCTGATGCGGTTGCTGCACGGATCGAGCAAGCATGGGACGACGGGAAAGCACCGACGCCGTTCGAAGACATCGAGGTACTCGAACCCGTCTTCTACCGCCGAAAGGGCGCATATCTCGTTGGACGCGTCCGAGGGGGCAACCGCGTGATGCCCGTCGTGCTTGCCCTGCGCAACGAACCAGACGGGGTGACGGTCGATGCCGTACTGCTCTCCGAACGTGACGTCAGCATCGTCTTCAGTTTTACGCGGTCCTACTTCCACGCTGACGTACCCCGCCCGTACGAAATCATCGAGTTCTTGCGATCCTTGATGCCTTCTAAACCGATCGGCGAACTGTACAGTGCGCTGGGCTACAACCGCCACGGCAAGACCGAACTGTACCGTGACCTGCGACAGCACCTGTCGCGGACGAGCGATCGATTCGAGGTGGCACCCGGGACGCGCGGCATGGTCATGGTCGTGTTCACCCTTTCTTCATATGACGTCGTGTTCAAGGTGATCCGCGATCGATTCGCGCCGCCCAAGCGAACAACACCGGCGCGGGTCCGCGATCGATATCGCCTGGTATTCCGGCACGATCGTGCCGGCCGACTGGTGGACGCGCAGGAATTCGAACACCTGTCATTCGATCGAACGCGATTCTCGGATGAACTGCTGGAGGAGTTGTCCACCTGCGCGGGGAAGTCGGTCACGATAGACGATGACCGGGTCGTCATCCACCATTTGTATACCGAACGGAGGGTACGCCCTCTCGACCTGTATCTCAGGGAGATGGATAGCGCCGCATGCATGCGTGCCGCGCTCGACTATGGCCAGGCCATTCGCGACCTAGTCTTTTACGACTATGACGAATTGTGCCTGCTGGATGACTGCGTGTTTCGGGACCTGCCCGAACCGCGTTACCCAGAAGACGAACTTTCGGCCGAACCCTGGTACCACGTGGGGCAGCACGACGTCTTTCCGGAAGAGTTTGAAC
>JBDHLU010000184.1:0-6031 GCA_039656555.1 Gemmatimonadota bacterium
GAACCTGATGATCTTCTCGTTCTCGACCCAACATTTATCGATGCTGTAGACGTGACTGCTGGTTTGCGGGTCGGCGGGTCGATTCTGATCAATTCGGAGCGTCCACCTGAGGACTACCAGAAGCTTCTGGCTCGGTTCAGTGTGGCTACGGTCGATGCGAGTGCCATCGCCACTCGTCATGAACTCGGTTCGAGAACCAATCCCATCGTGAACACGGCCATTCTCGGGGCGTTCGCTACCCACTCCGGATTGGTCAGCTTGGATGCCGTTTCTGAAGCGATAGTGGAGGCGGTGCCGAGCCACGCGGACGCAAACATCGAGGCAGCACGTGAGGCTGCGACGGCCGTACGATCCGCACCGCGGCGGGAGGTGATTCATGCCTGAGCGATCCGCCGTGAGCGAACGCCGGGTACCTCCCGCGTCCATTAGTTCAACGTCGACGTTGGAAACGCACACAGGGTCGTGGAAGTACATTCGCCCCGTTTACCAAGACAAAGTCGCTCCGTGCAACGCGGGTTGTCCGGTTGGCATCGACATCGAAGGATACATGAACCTCCTCCGTGACGGATGCGTCGAGGAGGCGTGCGACCTCTTGCTCCGCGAAAACCCGATGCCGGCGGTGACGGGTAGGGTGTGTCACCATCCGTGCGAGACGGTGTGCAACCGGCGGTCGTTCGATGGTGCCGTGTCGATACACGCGGTGGAACGCCAGTTGGGTGACTTGGCGCTGGAGAACGCTTCGGCACCGATGCCGGTGCTGAATCGTGGTGAGCGGGTCGCCATCGTGGGATCGGGACCGGCGGGTTTGGCATGCGCGTATCATCTCGCTCGTCTCGGATACCCGGTAACCGTATTCGAGGCAGCTGCTGAGCCCGGCGGGATGCTGCGTCTGGGCATTCCCGCCTACCGGTTACCCCGTGCCGTGCTCGATGCGGAAATCGATCGGATCCGCGCACTCGGTGTGGAGTTTCGCTGCAGCGTACGCATCGGCGTCGATCGTTCTTGGGACAACATCCTGGGTGGGTTCGACGCCGTCTTCGTCGCGTCCGGAGCGCACGTGGCCCGACCGCTCGGAGTCGAGGGAGAAGACGGACCCGGTGTCCGCAGTGGATTGGAGTTCTTGAAAGAGGTAAATCGGGGCGAACGCCCGGATATTGGAGGGACCGCAGTCGTCGTCGGTGGCGGCAATACGGCCATCGACTGTGCGCGCACGGCGTTGCGACTCGGTGCGAACGCGATCGTCCTCTATCGTCGTACTCGCGCCGAGATGCCGGCAATCGAACAGGAAGTGGAGGAGGCGGTACAGGAAGGCGTGCAATTCGTGTTTCTTGCGGCCCCCGTTGCCTTCACCGTGGAGCATGGCAAACTCCGCAACATCGAATGCGTGCCCATGCGTTTGGGCGAACCCGACGACAGTGGCCGACGTCGTCCCATTCCGGTCGGGGAGGAGCGCTTTTGCCTGGACGCCGATACGGTGCTAACCGCGATCGGTGAGGAGATCGACATGGAGGCGCTGCCGGCGGGCATGGAGCGTCGGAGGCTGGGAGTGCGGGTCACGCGCCTCGGGAAGACTAGTCGCGCCGCTGTGTTCGCGGGTGGTGATTTGACCGATGCTCCGCGCACGGTTGCCGACGCGCTTGGTGCGGGCAAGCGCTCTGCTATTGGGATCGATCGCTACCTCCGAGGGTCGCTCGAGCCATTGAAGCATGGAGGGACGCGTGATCTGTTTTACGGATCGGACGGCAACGTCAGTATGACACGCTGGCGTGGAGATGACCCGATCCAACGCGTCGCCCCGGTGAACGAAGTGATCGAGCTAGGCGATCTCAACACGAACCACTTTGAACGGCGACGGCGCAGTGCAGACAGGTGGTCGACCGATTCGGATGGGTGGTCGCAGTTTGCGGAGGTGAATCTCGGGCTGGATAGGACGGGGGCGCTTGCGGAAGCGCGTCGGTGCTTCAACTGCGGGGTGTGTATCCACTGCGACCTTTGCCTGATCTTCTGCCCCGATGTGGCGATATCGCGCCGAGCAAATGGCGATGGGTACGAGATCGCGCTCGAGTACTGCAAGGGCTGTGGCGTCTGCGTGGAAGAATGCCCGCGTGGCGCGATGATCATGGTCCGAGAGGCTCGATGAAGCAGGTGATGGTTGGGAATCACGCGGTATCGCGGGGCGTGCGCCTCAGTCGCGTCGAGGTAGTTTCAGCGTATCCGATCACGCCGCAGACCCAAATCGTGGAAGAGCTGTCAGAGATGTGCGCCGACGGCCGGCTCGCCGCCCGATTCATCAAGGTTGAGTCGGAGCACTCGGCGATGGCGGCGTGTGTCGGCGCGTCCGCGGTGGGGGCGCGGACGTTTACCGCGACGTCATCACACGGTCTGGCGCTCATGCACGAAATGCTACACTGGGCAACCGGTGCCCGGCATCCCATTGTTATGGCGAATGTCAATCGCGCGCTCGGGCCGGGCTGGAATATCTGGACCGATCAGAACGACAGTCTCTCGCAGCGTGATACCGGTTGGATCCAGTTGTACTGCGAAACCAATCAGGAGGTTCTCGATACCACGGTGCAGGCCTTCAAGCTCGCGGAGACGGTCGACCTTCCGGTGATGATCGTGCTCGACGCGTTCTACTTGTCGCACACGGCAGAACCTGTCGACGTTCCGGACCAAGAGGTGGTGGACGAATTCCTGCCCAAGCGTGATGCACGCTCCAAACTCGACGTGGACGATCCGCACTCCTTCAACGCACTCGTGCGCCCTGACAGTTACATGGAGATGCGGTGGCAACAGCAGGAGGGTATGGAGGAGGCACGCACGGTCTTTGACCAGATACAAGACGAGTGGCGGCGCCTGGTTGGAAGGCGCTTCGAAGCCGTTGAAGCTTACCGAGTTGCGGATGCCGACTTGCTGCTCGTTACGTCGGGAACGGTGACCTCGACAGCGCGGTTCGTAGTCGATCGCTGTCGTGACCGTGGGGAGAGGGTCGGCCTGGTGAAGGTCAAGATGTTCCGGCCGTTCCCTACGGAGTCAATACGCGAACTGCTGCGTGGTGTCGAACGCGTCGCGGTGCTCGACCGCAACATATCGCCGGGACACTCGGGAATCTTCGCCGAGGAGATTCGCGCCGGACTCTATGACCTTGCTCCGGACGATCGACCGAATCTGTTTGGGTACATCATCGGCCTAGGCGGCCGTGACGTTACGCCAGCCGTGATCGAAGAGGCTATCGAACGAACTCGGCGCAGCAGCACTCCCGAGCGGGCGGACCTTTGGATTGGATTGAATCTATGAGCCAAGTGCTGATCGCCGACGAGATCCCGAAGCAAGAGTTGATGGCGTCGGGGCACCTGGCGTGTCCCGGATGCGCGGCTCCAATGGCCATGCGCATGGTGCTCAAGGTACTCGGACCGAGAACAGTGGTGGTCATGCCGGCGAGTTGTTGGTCGATCATCGCGGGGCCTTGGCCGCAATCGTCGCTTGGCGTCCCCCTGTATCACACGGCGTTCGAAACTGGTGGCGCGGTTGCTTCCGGTGTCCGGGCGGCACTCGACATGCGCGCCGTCGCCGACACGACGGTAATGGTGTGGGCCGGCGATGGGGGGACGTTCGACATTGGTCTCCAGGCGCTCTCAGGTGCAGCCGAACGGAACGAAGACTTCATCTATTGCTGCTACGACAACGAAGCCTACATGAACACGGGCGTGCAGCGGTCTTCATCGACGCCCTGGGGGGCGTGGACCAGCACGACGCCCGCGGACCATCCCGAGTCGAGCGCGAAGAAGGACATCCTCGCAATTCTCGCGGCACATCGGATCCCGTATGCCGCGACCGCCAGTGTCGCGTATCCGGTGGATCTGATCGAGAAGGTCAAGCGGGCAAAGTCAGTGCGCGGGACCCGGTTCTTGCATATCCTCGCGCCGTGTCCTCCGGGTTGGAAGTACGCGGACGAATCCACGGTTGAACTGGCGCGAATGGCGGTACACACCCGCGTCTTCCCGTTGATGGAAGTGCGGGATGGGGCGGATTGGCGATTCACTGTCGAACATCCGGGTGATCCGATCGAACCGTATTTGCGCATGCAGGGGAGGTTCCGGCACCTGACCGACGACCAGGTCGAGCGGATCCAATCCGAGGTGAATGCTCGTTGGGAAATGCTGCAGCGCAGGGTGGAATACGGGACCTAGAGGCAAAACGGCTAGGTGGGCACCCCAACCATCCCTACGGCTGGCACGAACTCGATGAAGTCGCCATCATATGTGGTGACTCAACTGATCGGCTTCGCGTGCGAGACGACCGAGTTCTGATCCAAACATCACTCCCTACCACCAAACTCTGGTCCATCGCCAAGACCGGACGACTGTCGGAGAGTGCGGTCGTGTTCGGTGGCACGCTGGTGGGGGCTCGCCTGGCGTATTTTGCCGATTGGCAAGCGGTCGTGCTCATAGCCATCTCCAACACATTGTTGTTTGCCGCATCCATGATGATCAACGACGCGCACGATGTGGCTGAAGACTCGATCAACAAGCCGAAGCGTGCCGTGGCTTCGGGGCGGCTGCCGGCGGGGTTCGCCTATGTTGGCGGCGCGGCGTGCTTCCTCGCCGCCATTGTGCTTGCCGCGTTCATCGACGTGCGGTTCGCGGTTCTCGCGCTCGCCATCACGGTCTTGAGCGGCGCTTACACGTTGTGGCTGAAGGGTGTGCCGCTCGTGGGCAACGGACTAGTTGCCATTATCTCAACGTACCCGTTGTCGTGCTGGTTGCTGGTGGCGCTCGACCCCACGCTCACGTATGCGACCCTCATCGCCAGTTGTGTCGCGTTCCGACTCGGCGCAGAGGTACTCAAGACCGCGGAAGACGCTGTGGGGGATGCCGCCCAGAACATCCGTACGGTCGCGACCAAGATGGGCGTGTTGTTTGCCAATCGGATGGGAGTGTTCCTGCTGTTCGTGGGTCTCACCGGTGCGTGGCTTCCAGTCATTCAAGGCACGGCGAACCCCGTCTATTTGACAATGCTCGGTGCGTCTTGCGCGCTTGCCCTGTGGGCCGGAGTGCACGCCGGTGCCGGGTTCGCGTCTGTACGGACGCCGAGCGGCCGCTTCGTCACTCTCCAGCGCGCGGTGATGGTGATGATGCTGGTCGGGCTCGGTCTGGGTCTCAGCGGGGGATCCGTAGCCCTGGCTGCGCTTCCCTAGGCGTCGCCGCGGATGCGGCGGATCTCTTCGAGTGCCTCGATGTCGGCTGCATCTAGCGGGCGCCCAGTGCGTTTCGTCTCGATGAGGTCGTCGATCCCGATGAGCGGGATGTCCACACCCTCGACCGTAACGACAGACGATCGCGGGAGCGCACCATCATATTTCACGCTCCACGCGACGGTGAAGATGTCGACCTGCGGGTCATCGCCGATCACCGTGATTGGACGGGCCAGAATCTCCTCTGCATGCCACTCTTGTGCGAATCCCCACCCGATGGTTCCTAAGGCCTCCAGAACCCGGCGCGCATTGTCAGGGGTCCGCTCGATTAGTATGTCGATGTCCGTGGTGGCGCGAACATAACCGTGAAGAACGCACGCAATCCCACCGATCACGAGGTATTTGGCCCCGTGACCATTGAGCGTCGCGCAGACGCGCGTTGCCAACGTAGTTGGCCTTACAGTCGGATCAACCGGTTCTTCTTCCACTCGTAGTAGTCCTCATAATTGTCAAACCCGACGACCTGCACACTAGCTCGGGCCTTGTTCGATGGTTCGCCGAGTCGGGCGATATCTTCGGCTCGGCGCAACCGCTCGAGCGGGGGGAGTCTGTACTCAGCCCTAAGATGTCGCCTACGAGATGCAGCGACCTCGGCGGCCGCGTCAACCGGCGCCCCGGGCTGGGTGGCGGGGGGTGCTGCGTATGGATGCGCCACAGGCTCATGGACCTGCGCCGGCCCCCGCAGGTACCGGCGCAGCGCCTCGACCAAGACCCAGCTGCGTGACCGGTCCAAACTCTGGGCCTTTTCGTCGGCGGCGACGACGAGGTCTTCAGGGA
>JBDHLU010000185.1:0-6030 GCA_039656555.1 Gemmatimonadota bacterium
GCACAGGCGGTCGCATTCAGCACGCGATCGTCCCTCGCATCGCTACCGGCCATGCTCGAAGCAGCGGATAGAGATCTGCGACTGCCACCGAGCGTAAGCGGAATCTCCCTACCGGTCGCCGTGGCCCTGTTCAAGTTTGCGTCGCCAATTGCGCGTGGCACCGGCACGTTCTTCATTGCGCGCCTCTACGGGATCGACCTCGGCGTGATCGAGATCGCGACCATCACCGGAGCCATCGCGGCGTTGAGTTTCTATTCTCCGGGCGTGCCGAGTGGTGGTCTCTTTATCATGACGCCGATCTACATTGCGCTTGGGTTACCCGTGGAAGGGATCGGGCTGCTCATCGCACTCGACCTGATTCCGGACATGTTCATTACTACGGCCAATGTGACGGCGGATATGGCGGTGGCGGCGATACTAGCTAAGACGGGTAAGCGGGTAAGCGGGTAAGCGTCCCAAGGTCTGCATGCATTCCCGATTACCCGTTTCTCCGATTACCCGAAACAACTAGCCTGACTTGTAACGCACACCACCGCCGTCTGTTCAAAGCACCCAGTCTATCCACACTGGGGCCGTGCCGAATAGTAGGACGAGACCGAATGCCGCGGCGAGGATACGCTTCATCCGTTTCTGCACCGCGGGGTCAGCACACGGCTTGCCCTCTTCACATGCGACCTCATCCTTGTCCACACGGTTGAATCCCACCCAAAGGGCGCCAACCGCCGCGAGGATGAACAGCGGCCTGTAGGGCGTCAAATTTGACAGGCCCGCCGCCGAGACGCCGATGGCGGCAGCCACTGTAGGTCCGGCACAGCAGACTGCCGATCCGAATGCCGCTGTCACGGCGGTTCCCGCGAGTCCGAGGATTCGATTCATAGTCTCAGTATACAAGGCTCTTCTAGTCTATCGGGTTCCCGAGTGAACCTGTCGGTCAATCGTCAATCGTCAATCGTCAATCGTCGTCCGTAAGATGCTCTATCTCCAGCGGTCCAGCGAGGTATCTTTGGCTGCGATGTCTGCCACTTTGGAATCCATAAAGTCCGCCGCGGCGTGTTCGAGTCCGTCAGCCACCAGCGCGGCAAGCGCGGCGATCTCGGACTCGGTTTCGGGAAACTGTGCCATGATAGACTCCTAGCATGAGTGAGAAAGGGAGAAAACGGCAGGGAAGTGCTGAAATGGCAGCGCCGCGACGCGAAATGGCAGATCGGAAGTTCGAAAAGCCGAATCGGAATTGCCAGACGCCAAATCTGAATTGCCAGACGCCAAATCTGAATTGCCGGACGCCAGATCGGAATTGCCGGACGTCGCATCGGAATTGCCAGACGCCAAATCGGAATTGCCGGACGTCGCATCGGAATTGCCGGACGCCGGATCGGAATTGCCGGACGCCGAATCGGAATTGCCAGACGCCAGATCGGAATTGCCGGACGTCGCATCGGAATTGCCAGACGGCGAATCGGAATTGCCGGACGTCGCATCGGAATTGCCAAACGTCCCATCTGAATTCCGATCGGGCGGATCGAACGTGGCACGCATCGATCACGGGACCGACCTCCCGATCATGATGCCGACGCCCGCCGCGCCAAGCAGGGCCAGCGCCGACCGGAGCGAGAAACGCGGCTTCTCGAGTTCCGCGATGTAGCGCGCCGACAGAGCGCGAGTCCCTGCTGCCCAGATGCAGTCCAGGCTCGACGCGTACAACGCGTCCTTGACCGCCGCCATCAGCGCCGAAACCACAGCGCACATACTCGGGCGCTTGATCCTCTTCGATCCTCCCAGATCCTCCCTGATCCTCTACCTTCCCTCCATGTCTGACTTGCATCCCCCCACCGACGTCATCGTCATCGGCGGCGGCCCGGCCGGCTCGACCGCCGCGCGGCTCCTCGCCGAGTGGGGACACTCTGTCACGCTCGTTGCTAAGCAAGATGGACGGCCCAACATCGCCGAGTCGTTACCGCCGAGCGTTGCCAAGCTGCTCGAACACATCGGTACGCTCGATGCCGTCGATGCGGGTGGGTTCTATCGAACCACCGGCAACACGGTGTGGTGGGGTGATCCGGAGGGTCGGTCGGAGAACTTCTCGGGGGGAGCGGAGGGATACCAAATCGAGAGCGCACGCTTCGAGGATTTGCTGCTCGAGTTGGCCCGGCACGCTGGCGTGCGTCTGATTCGCGGAGCTGCCCGCGAAGTCACGTTCGGCGGCGACGGTGCGGAGGTCTCCTACGAGACGCAAGGTGAGCAAAGTGTCGAGCGGTGCGCATGGGTGCTCGACTGTTCTGGCCGGGCCGGCGTCATTGCGAAGCAGGGCTTAAGGCAACCTGTCGCAGGCAGGCGCACCCTGGCCCTCGTGCGCGTGTGGATGAGCAGCAAGAGTTGGGATCTTCCCGATCCCTCGCACACGCTCGTCGAGAGCTATCAGGACGGCTGGGCGTGGTCGATACCGGTGTCCCCGACGCGTCGCCACACAACGGTGATGGTCGATCCGACACTCACAGACCTCACACGGGGAGCCGACATCAGTCGGATGTATGACGCCGAGCTGGCCAAGGCTCCTCGCATGCACCAAATCGCACTGGGGGGGTCGCCTGCTGGCGAGCCCTTTGCCTGCAACGCGTCGCAGTATACGGCTTCGGAAGTGACGGGAGACCGCTTTCTGTTGGTGGGCGACGCGGTATCGGGCATCGATCCGCTATCGTCTTTCGGCGTGAAGAAGGCATTGGCGTCGGGATGGATGGCGGCGGTAGTCACCAACACGTGTCTGCGTCACGAGGCGATGCGGCATCCGGCCCTGGAGCTGTACGACCGGCGGGAGCGAGAAGCGTATTCATCCCTAGTAGCCCTGGCCGAACGATTCTATCGTGAGGCTGCCGATACCCACGACCATCCCTATTGGCTGGTGCGTGGCGAGGCGTCCGAGGCGGCAGGGGTAGATGCGATCTCACCGGTGGACGTACAACATCTGAAAAGCCAGCCGGAGGTGGTGGCGGCGTTCGAGGCGCTCAAGGCGGCGGCCGGCATAAGGCTCCGGGTCTCCGCGGCGATGTCATTCGCGCCCGGCCCGGCCGTGCAGGGGCGGGAGGTAGTGCTCGAAGAACAGATCGTCTCGCCGTGGACGCCGGACGGTATTCGATACTTGCGGGACGTCGATCTTCCCGCGCTTGTCCGGATGGCCCCCGATTTCGGCCAGGTTCCGGAGTTGTACGACGCGTATAACAGCCGCCACGCGCCGGTCATCCTCCCGGATTTCTTGGGCGCGTTGGCCGTACTGCTAGGCAAGGGTATCCTTGTGAACGAGTTGTCCGATTGACGCCGGACCCCGAAGGTGCTAAAAGAAGGCACACAGTCGCCCCCGGACCAAGCTATGAGCCATCCTAACACTCCCGCTTCGATGCTGTTACGTGCAAGTCTGATAGCCACGGTAGCGGTCGCCATTGGGCCTGCCGTGGCACAATCCCAAGAGGAGCCGGAGGGAATTCCGGTTACCCACCAGGCCGTCATTGCCAACTGCAGCGGCTGCCACGTGCGCGATTCCACCGGGCGCATGAGTCGGATCTCGTACATGCGGAAGACCCCGGAAGGGTGGCAGAACTCCATACGTCGCATGGTCATGCTGAGCGGGGTGAAGGTCGAACCCGAGGTGGCCCGAGACATCGTTCGGTACTTGTCGAACGAGCACGGCTTGGCGCCGGAAGAAGCGCGACCCGGAATGTTCGATGTCGAACGCCGGGTCATCG
Source organism: Gemmatimonadota bacterium (assembly GCA_039656555.1). Taxonomy (GTDB): domain Bacteria; phylum Gemmatimonadota; class Gemmatimonadetes; order Gemmatimonadales; family GWC2-71-9; genus CAMYLY01. Next base: position 3,735 of record JBDHLU010000185.1, read on the forward strand.
ACTGGGAGTACGAGGGAGACGAGGACACGCAGGACCTTTGTAAGCGCTGTCACTCGATGGGGCGGGCCATTCTCCAGCGTCGCACCAAGGACGAGTGGGGACTCCTCATCGAGTTGCACCGGGGTCTATACCCGGTGGTCGAGTTCCAAGGGTTCCGGCGGGGCGGACCGGCCGACGAAGATGATGACGACCCGCGTCATCCGATGGACAAGGCATCCGCGCACCTGTCGAAGGCCTTCCCGCTGGAAACGGATGAGTGGCGCGCGTGGCATGCCAACAAACGCCCCGCGCGGCTGGCTGGGCGGTGGGCTCTCGTCGGCACGGAACTGGGCAAAGGACCGGTGTACGGCTCCATCAGCATCGATCCCGCAGGAGACCACGCGGCCGAAGATTTCACGACCGAAATCGAGTACACCTACGCCCGCACGGGTGAAACCGTGCAGCGCTCGGGTCGCTCGACGGTGTATACGGGGTTTCAATGGCGCGGGCGTTCGTTTGCCGGCAGCGATCAGGAATCCGCCTGGCGCGAGGTGATGTTCGTCGAGCGCGACTGGCAGGAAATGTCTGGACGTTGGTTCCACGGGGCGAACGATGAGCTGGGCGTCGACGTGACGCTGCGCCGCGTGCGGAACGACCCCGTGATACTCGGGGTCCATCCGACGGCCGTTCAAACGGGAGGTGTACAGGCGGTCACGATCTACGGTGCCAACCTCCCGGCTGGCCTGAACGCGGATGCAATCGACTTGGGTCCCGGCTTGGTGGCGCGAAACGTGACGGGTCGGACCGCTACCAAAGTGACGGTGGAAGTGGCGGTGGCACCCGACGCGGTCCTTGGCGGCCGAGACGTGTTCGTGGGCGGGGCTAATCTCGAAAACGGACTCGCGGTATTCGATGAGATCGATCGGATAGCTGTAGAGCCGCGGGCCGGCATGGCTCGTGTCGGCGGTATCGTGTTCCCGAAGCAGTACCAACCGTTCCAGGCGGTGGGGTACCACAACGGGCCCGACGGTGACCCCGAGACCGACGACGATGTCCGCCTCGACATTGTCGACGTGGAGTGGGGGCTGGAGGAGTACACGCGCACTTTCGACGACAATGACATCGAATACGTCGGGCAGATCGACCAGCATGGATTGTTTACGCCCGCGGTGGACGGGCCCAATCCGCAACGTCCCCAGAGTAGGAACAACGTCGGGGATGTGTGGGTCGTCGCGACGTACACCGGGCCTCACGCTGCGAAGGAAATCCGGGCACGGGCGCACCTCATTGTTACGGTCCCGCTCTACATGCGGTGGGAGCCGTGGAAGGTCACCAAGCCGTGACGCTCTTGGCCAGGGGGGAAATGCACGAGTTCACGGCAGCACGCCAGCGGTTCGTGTATCTCGTGCCGTCGGACGCGGTTTTCAAACTGGACACAGTGTCCGAGGCAATTCTCGACACGCTCGGCGACCGGGTGTTGACGCCCGATCAACTCGTTGACTCGCTAACCGAACGCTACGGCCGTGACAACGTCCGCGCGACGATCGGTGAACTCCACGCCGTGCGAGCCATCGGTGACGCTGGGTCGTTGCCGGACGACCAGGTCGTGCAAATGCCACCGGAGGGGTTTCCACTCACTACGATGGTCATGAACGTCACGAGCAAGTGCAACTTGGCGTGCACGTATTGCTACGAATACGGTGACGATCGCATTTCCGAATCCGCCTGCGGCGATCAGCCGGATTTCATGAGCGAAGAGACGGCCAAGCAAAGCGTCGACTTCATGTTCCGTGAGGCCGGCGACAACAAGGTTGCGCATTTGAATTTCTTCGGCGGCGAGACGCTGATGAACTTCAAGGTCTTGCAGGGCGCCGTTGCCTATGCTCGCGAGCGTGCAACGGCACTCGGCAAGGAAGTACAGTTTGGGCTCACGACTAACGCGACGCTGCTCAAGCCGCACATCATCGAGTGGCTCGCCGCTAATCGAGTTGGTGTCACCGTGTCGATCGATGGCCCACAAGACGCGCAGGACGAGTTCCGCGTGTTCAAGAACGGTCGCGGAAGTTACGACGTCGTGGTTCCCAAGATCAAAGAGCTGCTGCAGAAGCATCGCACGCGGCCAATTGGTGCCCGCGTCACGCTGACGAAGCAGAATCTGAACGTGAAGAAGATCTTCGACCACTTGACGGACGACTTGGGATTCTGGGAGGTAGGGTTCGCTCCGGTCACGACGTCGTCGATTCGGGATTACGCGATCGAGAACGAAGGCTTCGACTCGATGCTGTCGCAGTTCCAAGACCTGGCGCAAGAGTGGCTC
>JBDHLU010000186.1:0-6005 GCA_039656555.1 Gemmatimonadota bacterium
CGAGGGCGACACGCTCGAACACATGGATCGTACCCGTGAGGTCCGTTCCTTCATCGGTGTTCAGTATTCGTTTTCGTACCGGGTCGTACGGGACTCTCGTACCCGAAGAGAACCACTCATGGGCGGTGACATGGTCCGACATGTTTGCGACCTCTTCGAATTATTCAATGGCAATCAACCACGTAGGGTTTAGTATAACGAGCAGTCGCATTTCGGCACTCAGCTCACTAGCTACCGCGCTGACGTGCGCTCCGCGACCGATGCCTCGTTCGCTTCGTCACTGACCAGGGGGGATAGAAAACGAAAGCCGAGGTGCCGCATCCTCGTTCTTCGGTGGCTAAAGCCGCGCCAGGGAGTCGCTCCACATGTCGATGGACTTCTGGCTACGGCGCCAGTGCCGCCTGATCCGTGTCTCGGCGTCTTCGACGGATCCGTCGCGGAGCAGGTCGGCTATCGCGGAATGATCCTCTCGAGAATCATCGGTTTGCCTGGACTCCTGCATCCAGACGTATCCGTAGCGAGTGTTCCGTTGTCGTAGTTGTTCGATTACCTCAGAGAGCGTGGTATTGCCACAGCCCTCGATCAACTTTCGGTGCCAGTGGTTGTCGGCCAATACCAGTCCTCTCGGATCACTCTGCGTCGTGATCTCTCGGTTCAGCTGGGAGAGGTCACGGTGGTGCTGATCGGAAATGGGGCCTTGCACCCGTACGGCCAGACATTCGAGCTCACTCAACACCTCGTAGATCTCCCGCGCCTCGCGCTGATTCAGTGGCTTCACAAAGAATCCGCGATTGGGTTCGGTGTACACGAACCCCTCCCGCTCGAGTTGCGTCAGCGCCTCCCGGGTCGGTGTGGGACTGACGTCCAACTCCGCTGCAAGGTCGGCGACCCGGATGGACGTTCCAGACGGGATCTGGCCCGTGATGATACGGTCCATCAGCTCGCCTCGGATCTCATCTCTCAGAAGCGTCTTCGATGCCAGGGCCACCTCGCGCCTTTCGCTAGGAGACAGTAGAGCGACAGGTTACATCCCTACCATTGAGAATTCAATATAATATATTATATTTGATACGACAACCAGCGCAACGCTCTTATAAGGAATAGGAAATGCTGAAATACGCCTTGATCCTCACGACCGTCACTGCGGTCCTCGCCGCGCCGGCCCAGACCCAGCAACCTGGCGAGATCGGCTACAAAGACACGTCGGAAATGCCCGCAGGGATCGCCGGGGAGCGCATTGCCTCGGTGATCGCAACGCTCAATTCGGGAGACGCCGCCCGATTCCGACGTTTTATCGAGACCGAAGTGACGCCCGAGTTTCGCGGCATCGCCTCCATGGAAGATCACGTGGAGGTCTTTCTCGAAACGGTCCGTACCTGGGGCACCGTCAGTTTCCATAGTATTCGGTCCTACACGCCAGCACGCTCCGCCACCGTCGTCATACTCAAGGACACCAATTATGACGCGTGGCGCGCGTTCACGTTCCAACTGGACGCCGCTCAAGGGAGCCGGATCTCCAGCCTCTCGTTCAATAGCGCACGGACGCCGACCAACGTGGAAGAGTCGAACCTGACGGAGGCGGAGGTGGTCGAGGAGGTTGACGCGCTGGTCCGGAGGCTGTGTGGAGCGGATCTGTTTTCGGGATCGGTGCTCCTCGCCAACGACGATGGCGTCTTGCTCGAGCGCGCGTGCGGCGAAGCGAGCAAACGTTTTCATGTAGCTAACAACACGGAAACCAAGTTCAATCTGGGCTCAATGAACAAGATGTTCACGTCGGTGGCCATTGCTCAGCTGGCAGAGCGCGGCGTGTTGTCCTACGACGACCCGATCAGCAAGTATGTGGACGAATCATGGTTGCCCCGTGAGATCACGGACCGCGTCACGATCCACCACCTGCTGACGCACACGTCAGGGCTGGGGAGCTATTTCAACGACACGTATTGGGAAGGGTCGCGCGAATTGTACCGCTCGGTTGACGACTTCAAGCCGCTGGTGAACGGTGAGACACTCGCCTTCGCTCCCGGGTCCGAGTTTCGCTATAGCAATACGGGAATGCTTCTGCTCGGTGTGGTGATCGAAAGTGTCACCGGTCATAGCTACTTCGAACACATTCGTGCCAAGATCTACGAGCCAGCTGGCATGACCAATACCGATTCGTACGAGATGGACTATCCGGTCGAAAACCTGGCCATCGGATACATTCGCGATCCGGACAGTGAGTACGGATGGGAGAACAACCTCTATAAGCATGTCATCAAAGGCGGGCCGGCCGGTGGAGGGTTCTCCACGGTCGGAGACCTGTATCGGTTCGCGCTCGCCCTGCGAGAGAACACTCTCGTGTCGCCTGAAACGCTGCAGCTCGTGTGGACATCCCATTCCGACGCAAGCTACGGGTATGGCTTTGGCGTACGGACCCTGCCGGCGGGGCGAGTTGTTGGGCACGGCGGAGGGTTTCCGGGCTTGAACGGCAACCTGGACATCTTCGTCGACAGCGGGTACGTCGTGGCCGTTCTTGCCAACTACGACGGCGGTGCTGATCCGGTAGCCCAGCGGATCAACAACCTTCTAGGCCGCGTTAACTGACGGCGCTGACGTGCGCTCCGCGAGTCGTGGAAATACACCCACCACGCACGAATCCGATGACGCACCCCACCCGCCTGCGACTCACCGTGCCAGATGGTTTGCATCACTCGGCCGAGGGGGGGCCGATGGGCTGACGTCCACGCACTACGGCACCACCTTCGGGGGGGCGCATTCATTAGCCGATTAGGGACAGCGTCCGTTCCAATCCGGCCTCGGCCTGATCTCGCCAACTCGCCACTTCGTTTCCGCCGAGCCGCCAGAGCGCGAGCGCCACGCTGTAGTAGAACGCGGCTTCTCTCAGGTCGCGTTGCGTCTCAGCGATAACGCCGAGTTCAAGCGCCGATCGTGCGGTATAAAATCCCGCCCAGTTGTGTGGTGGGACGAACGATCGGTACAGTCGCGTCGCTTCTTCGATTGCTCCCTTGGCCTGCAGAATCTGCGCGAGGTGAAATCGCATGCCGGGCTCGGGATCTGACTCCAATGCGTTGTGCGAGTGGATCGTCCAACGCTCAAAGGCTTCGCGCGCCGATGCTTCGGCCCGCTCGAGATTGCCGGCACGAACAGCGAGTCGTGACTCGATGTCCGCCGCAAGCGAACCAGTCCAATCCCATGGGGTGTCCCCTCTCGGGAGGTCCGCCAGCGCCCGTTGCCAGCGGCGCGCTTTCACCGTATCGCCGAGCGTAGCGTGGTACGCGGCTACGGCCCAACCGGTCGTCCACACCGGGCGTGAGTCGAGCAGCACCGACAACGACTCGGCCGGAGCGAAGACCTCCAGCTCGGCGACGGCGCGGGTGGCGGCAGCGGTGTCGCCGACGCCGGCCAGCAAGGACGTTACGAAGAACCCGTTGACTGTTTGCCGGATGACCGCGAGATCTCCCTTGCGGACTACGGAGTCGTTCGCTGCCACTCTGCCCATGCCGAACCAGAGTTGCGTGCGTGCTCCCAACCCAACGCGTTGCTGCAAGGTCGCCATCGTGTCGGCCATGAGTTCGGCCAGAAAGCGGTCAGCCAAATCCGGGTCGGCGGAGCGCAGATCGCGCAGGACCGTCGTGACCGTCGGTAGGGGCTGTGAAGCGAGTGCGCGCAGAATGGAGTCTCGAACTGGACCGGTGGCCCGTGTCGCTCGGAACGTACCCAACGCACCGATGGCGTAAGGACCGGTGGTGTCACGTTCGATCAGTGCTGCCGCATACCGCCCCGCGTTTGCCTGATCGCCCGCCCAAACGGAGAGGCGCAAGAGCGTGGCGTAGACCGACGCATACTGCGAGTCCGCTCTCGCAACCCGTTCGTGCGCGGCCACGATGTCGGGGTACCCCTTATCGATCTGCCACCCGTACACGAGGTACGTGTAGGCAAGACTGTTCAGGGCATCCCAGTCCAGCGAGTCGATGCTGAGGACGCGGCCAAAAAGTGCCGCAGCCTGGATACCGTCGGTGTCGTCCAGTGCACGATTCGCCTCGACTCGAAGACGGTTGCGCTCGGAGAGCCGATCGCGGTATCGCATGGCCTGATCGATGATGGGGCGCAGTCCAGTGAAGCTCTGTGCATTTTGGAACTGTACTGTCGATCGGATTCTGAACTGTTCGAGATACGCCAAGGCGAAGGTTGTGTCGAGCGCCACGGCCTCGGTGATCGCCTCATCGGCCTCGGTGTAGAGACCACGATACATGAAGCTCTTCGCCTGGAGATACGCTTGGAGCGCGCTGATGTTGTCGGTGGCGAGTCGTTCGATGACGGGGACGGATGGCAACGTGTCGCGTTCCCACACCTCGGCGACAATGTCGACCGCCAAGCGGTTGATTAGCGCGTTCAGGCTGTCGGTCGAGGCTGCGGACCGAATCGTATTGCGCAGCTCGCCGTCCCGATCGTAGAGCCGCACGGTGACGACGAGCTGCCGCCCGCTGGCGGTGACCGTACCGAGCAACGCGGTCGACGCAGAGATCCGATTGGCGAGTGCGATGGCCTCATCGAGTTCCGGGACTCGCAGTACGTCGTCTCCGCTTCGGCGAAACGCGCGCCAAGTGGTGGCGGGATCGGCGACTCGGATGCCAACCGTTCCTTCCAGCGTCGCGGCCAAGAGGTCGGCTATACCCTCGCCGAGCCCGCCGACATCGTCCCCGGTAGCGCGAAACGGCAGCACCACGAGACTCGCCGGCCGATCGCTTGCGGCCAGTCTGCCTGCGAACCAGAACTGCCACGACATGATCGCGACCAACGTGAAGGCGATCGTGGCGCCTCCGACCAGCACGTATCGCAGCGGTATCTGGCGGGGCAACTGGCGTACATGCTCGAGCGAGGCGCGGAGGCGACTTCGCTCGAGCCGAGCCGCAACGGCCTTCGCGAACTCGGCCACGGTTTGATATCGATCCGCCGGCGTATGGTCGAGGGCGCGGCGAAGGGTGGCATCCAGTTCGGGCGTGACGCTCGTACGGATTCGAGCCAGCGGGAGAATCTCTCCAGCGAGTTGCCGCGCCAAGATGGCCTGGGGTGTCGGGCCGCTGTAGGGAGGATCCCCACCCAGCATCTCGTACACCACGCACGCCAACGCAAAGACGTCGCTACGTCCGTCGACCTGGTCGCCGACTGCCTGTTCGGGACTCATGTACGCCGGCGTGCCTACCGCCAACCCCGTCCCGGTCATCCGCTCGCCTCCCGCTTGGGTGACAGCTTGTGCGATGCCAAAGTCCGCGATGACCGCCGTACCGCCCGCGAGGAGGATGTTTTCCGGCTTGATGTCCCGATGCACCACCCCGTGCTCGTGGGCGTAATTCAACCCAGCTGCGACTTCCCGGGTGATTTGGAGGGTATGTTCGATCGATAACTGCTTTTCGCGATTCAACCGATCCCGTAGGGACTCACCGTCCACAAAGGGCATGATGTAGTACAGAAACCCCTCGGCGTCGCCGGAGTCCAGAAGGGGAAGAATGTGGGGGTGGGCGAGGCTGGCGGTGACCTCGACCTCGCGCAGGAACCGTTCGGGACCGAGGGCGGCAGCCAGTTCGGGGCGCAGAACCTTGATGGCGACTTTGCGGTGGTGCTTGAGATCCTCGGCGAGATAGACCGTCGCCATGCCGCCACGCCCAAGCTCCCGGTCGATGGCGTACTTTTTGGCCAGGGCGGCCTTGAGGCGATCTAGCTCGTCGGACATCAGTCAAACATGGAGATCAAGTCCCAGGGGCGCGAGGGCCTCACCCCTCCGCTGGGTTCGTCACTCGGCCCATGAACAGAATCCGACTCTTTTCGCGATCACTAATAATGAATAGGAACGGGTGATCGGCCCGGAAGACAGCGGGTTCCTGTGGGAGCCCGATGCCCCCCGTCACAAACATGACTGTTGCCGCTGCTGCCTCCGTTCCTTCTTCATTGACCTCGACGAATGCCTTGTGGAGCGCTTGTCCGATAAAGAACCATTCGGTGCCATC
>JBDHLU010000187.1:0-5816 GCA_039656555.1 Gemmatimonadota bacterium
ACGATGGGCGGGACGGCGGCGAATCCGGCCGATTACACGGTGTCGGCGAGTCCGGTGGTGATCGATGCGGGGCAAACCATCGGGACGATTACGGTGACGGTGGTGGATGATGCGCTGGATGAGGTGGACGAGACGGTGGTACTGACGTTGGGGGTGCCGACCAATGCGACGTTGGGTGCAACCACTGTCCATACGGCGACCATTGCGGACAATGATCTTCCCCCGACGGTGGCGTTCACGTTGGCGAATCAGAGTAATGCTGAGGGCGTGACGACGGTGACAGCGACGGTGCAGCTCTTGGCGGTGTCCGGGCAGCAGGTGACGGTGCCGTTTACGGTGAGCGGCACGGCGGTGGATCCGGCTGATTACACGGTGTCGGCGAGTCCGGTGGTGATCAATGCGGGTGCGACGACGGGCACGGTAACCATCACGGTCGTGAATGACGCGTTGGACGAGGCGGCCGAGGAGATCGTGCTGACGCTGACGACGCCAACTAATGCGTCGTTGGGCGGGATTACTGTCCACACGGCGACGATCACGGATGATGACCTCCCGCCGACGGTGCAATTCACGTCCTCGAATCAGACCAATGCCGAGAACGTGACGACGGTATTAGCGATCGTGCAGCTGTCGGTGGCGTCCGGGCAACAGGTGTCGGTACCGTTTACGGTGGGTGGCAGCGCGGCGAATGCGGCCGATTACACGGTGACGGCGAGCCCTGTGGTAATCGCAGCGGGGCAAACCTTCGGGACGATCACGGTGACGGTGGTGGATGATGCCCTGAGTGAGGGGGACGAGACGGTGGTGCTGACGTTGACGACGCCCATCAACGCCGGGTTGGGTCCGACGACGGTGCACACGGCCACGATCACGGATAACGACGGCCTGCCAACCGTGACGCTGGCGGTCGATTCGACGGTGTTGGCGGAGAACGGGACCGGTCCGGCGGTGGTGACGGCGACGTTGAATGTGGCGTCGGGGCAGACGGTGACGGTGGTTTTGGGCTTTACGGGGACGGCGGTGGTGACGACGGACTACACGCGGAGCGGGACGCAGATTGTGATTGCGCCGGGGGCGACGTCGGGGACGGTGACGGTGAACGCGGTGGACAATGTCCTGAACGACGGCGACCGCACGGTGATCGTGGATATCACGGGGGTGACGAACGGGACGGAGAGCGTTCCGCAACAGGTGACGATAACGATTCAGAATGATGACCCATAAGCCATCGATGGGCTATCTTGCGCGTCCCAGGTTACGGTCCAGGAGTTGCTGAATGGAGTTTAGGACTCTTTCCTTTTATATAGGGCGTCCATGATCTGTCCGCGTTGCTCGATTGCTGATATTTCCGAGGACACCCATCAGTGTCCGCTGTGCGGCTTTGCGCCGTCCGGCAACGTCCTCGTCGAGCCTGCACAGGATGAGATTCTCGAGGCGGTCCAAGAGGTTCTGGATGATCGCTTTCGAATCCAAGCGGTGCTACGGCTTGGGGAGCGGTCATTCGTCTACTTGGCGCAGGAGTCGGCGCGTGAACGCTTGGTTGCGCTCAAGGTCATACCAGTCGGCGAGTTGGTCGACCACGAGCTCGCAAAGCGTTTCGAGCAGCGTGCGGCCGTGGCCGCGGCGCTGAAGCACTCCCATATCGTCCCAATCTACACGTATGGCGCTTCGCGAAATTTCTTGTGGTATGCGATGGAGTATGTCCAGGGGCAATCCTTGGCTGAAGTGCTGCGGACCTCGGGCCCCATGGATCTGTCGACATGTCTTCGTATTACCGAACAAGTTGCGAGCGCATTGGACCATGCGCATCGACAAGACGTCGTCCACGGTAATCTGAAGCCAACCAATATTTTCATCGACGACGAGAAGTGGGTGCGCGTTAGCGATTTCGCGGTGCTGGACGCCTTTGGACGTCCGACAAGCCCGAAGCAGGGTGCACCTGTCCTGCATCGACCCGAATACATGGCACCGGAACAGTTCTATGCGCGCACGGTCGGAGCGAGTGCCGACCAGTACGCGTTCGCCGTGCTGGTGTATCAATGTCTCTCGGGGACGCTGCCGTTTGTTGGCGATTCGTTCGAGGAAGTGGCCCGGTTACATGCCAACGAGCCGCCCCCGCGCCTGTCCCACCTGCGTCCCGATCTCCCACTGCACGTACTCGAGGCGATCCAGCGCGCACTTTCCAAGGTGCCGGGAGGACGCTTTGCTACGGTACTCGATTTCGCATCGGCATTGGCCACGGGGCCGTCCACACGAGCGTCGGCATCGCGGCTTACCTCGCCTGCGCGTTCGAGCGTCGAGGCGACTCCTGTCCTCGTGGTGGCGGCGGACCGCCGGCAGCACGTGCGACGGCTTGCGATCGGCGCGACCCTGGTCGGGTTGTTAAGTACGGTAGGGGCGCTCGCGATTACCAAGCCTCCGTTCGTACAGAGGATATTCGATGCGAGCGGCCGGGTGGTGGGGGCAGTGACGGGATCAGATCCATCTGATACAGAGAGCCCGTCGCTCCGGTGGGAGACTTTGGACCGCCCGCCCACCCAGAATCGGATCGACCCGCCAGTCATGGATTCCGTTCCGGGTGGGGATCCTGCCATCGCAATCCCCCAACCGCGGCCGAGACGCGAGATCGTACCGCCCACCCCGGCTCAGCTGTTCGTGAACGCGTCACCGTGGGGTACCGTCTACATCGATGGGAAATCGATTGGTAATACGCCAAAGGCGAACGTGGAGATGATGCCGGGCGTTCACACCATCCGGATAGAGCGCGCCGGATTCGAACTGTTCGAGCGAGAAGTAACTGTGAAGGCGGGAGAAGTGATCCGCCTGCTTGACATCGTACTCAAGCCGCGACAACAATGACGCGTTGCGCCGTGCGTTTGTTGTGCGGCGTGCTGTTCCTCTGCGTGGTGATGACCGCACGCGGGCAGGCGCAAACCCCTGAGGAACTCGTTGAGCGTGGCTTGACCGCGTTCACGCAACTCGATTTCGATGCGGCCGCCGGATTACTTCGTTCGGCGTTTGCCGCTGGTGCCGCCGGTATACTGGGCCCCGACGAGCATTCGGAGGCGCTCACGACCTTGGGCGCCGCGGAGGTCTTCCGTGGGAATCCCGACCTAGCGCGAGAAGCGTTCCGTCAGTTGGTGCTCGCCTTTCCATTCTACGAGGTCGATGAGCTGGTGTTTCCGCCAGAGGTTACCAGTTCCTTTGCTCGCGTGAAGCAATCCACGCCTGTGGTAAGGCTGACTGCACCACCCGGGGAGCAAGTCGTTTCAGTTGGGCAGAACACCTACCAGGTAACGGTAACGGCAAATACCAATCATGAGATCATTGCCGTCGTGACGCGGGGCGACGGTCGGTTAGTGCAGACGTTGTTCACGGGGCCTGTGGGAGATCGCATGGTGCTTCGGTGGGACGGACGCGACACCACGGGAGCATTGCTTCGCTCGGGGCCGTATATGGTGAGCGTTCGGTCGGGGATGGAGGTCGATGCATGGGAACGCGTCGCACAACTTCCCTTGGATGTGCAGGTCAGATTAGCCGACACTATCCCAACACCAGGAGCCGTTCCTGATTCACTACTCCGACCAGAAAGGCGGGGGAAGCGACCGGCGTACGAGGCGCTCGGGGGGGGCGTGTTGTCCGGTCTTGCGATCGTGGTGATCCCATCGATGGCGGCGTCTGGCTCGGACCTCAACGGCGCGCGTTTCGCGGTCGCAGGAGCAGTGGGTATCGCTGGGGTCGTTGGCTACTTCAAGCAGCGGCCGGGGACGCCAATACCCGCCAACGTGTCATACAACCAATCCGTGTACTCGGCATGGCAGGATTCGATTGCCGTCATCCAACGGTTGAATACCACAAGGCAGGCGGTATCAGAGCTTCGCATTCGAGCGGGCCCGGCGACGTTCGCTGAGATCGGTCGCGAATGAGAACGGTTCGACTAGGCCTATTCGCGTTGCTACTCGCTGTTGCGGTGCAATCTCCCGTCGAGGCGCAGCCGGTACAGGTATCAGGAGCGGTCCAGGCATCGTCGGTGTCGTTGAAGCGCACGACGACCGGAACCGTATCGATGAGTGGGCTGGGCGTGGGTGGCTTTGTCCGTGTCACCAAATGGTTGGCTCAGCTCGAACTCCACTACGAACAGGCGGCGATGTCGGGGACCGACCCCAGTCAGGACCTCGTAGAAGGGGAAGTGCTCCTCGGCATTCGGGTTCTTCCGTGGCTCACGGTTAAAGTGGGTCCGAGAATCCGGGCGAACGTGACGGACCTCGGAACAGAACGCTGGGTTCTCTGGCAAGGACGCATCCGGACCGACACGCGCCTGATCGCGTCGACGGTGCGCGCGCACGTCGAAGTATGGAGCATTCTCTCGGGAGACGTGAACCTCAATGATGCGTTCGGTCAGGGCCAGGGGCTGGAAGGAGGCCTTGAGGTCAAGCTTTTCGGCGCGTTCTGGGGTGGGCTGGGGTACCGCTTCGATCGTGATGTGTTGGGAGACGGTGTGCGGACTGATGTGACCGAGCGGTTGTATCTGCGCTTTGGCATGGGCGGGTTCTAGGGGCGGATCACGCGAACACGCTCTTAACAACGAACCAGAGATTGGCCGGTCGTTCGGCCAACCGCCGCATGTACCAAGGAAACCACGCCGACCCATAGCTGATCAATGTGCGTATCTGGTAGCCTTCAGCAGCGAGTTGGAGTTGGGCGGCGGTGCGAATACCGTACAGCATCTGAAATTCATAGGCCTCGCTTGGAATGCCGCGCGCTCGTGCGTATTCCTTGATTTGCCCGATGAGCTGGAGATCATGCGTGGCCATGCCGTGAACGGTGCCTGCCTTGTGTGCGTCCCCCCTTAATAGACGCTTGGCCAGTTCCAAATACTGCGAGTCGACATCGGTCTTCTTGGGAAGCGCGACAGACACGGGTTCGTTGTATGCTCCCTTGACCAACCGGATGCGGGCGCCGATGCCGATGAGCGATTCCAGGTCGTCGGGGGTGCGGTGCAGATAGGCCTGAAGGCAGAGGCCGACGTTGGTATGGTTTGCCCGAACCGCCCGAAAGGTATCGAGCGTGGCGTCGACCCATGGCGAGCCTTCGATGTCGATCCACACGAGGTTGCGTAGTTCCCCTGCGCGCTCGACGATGCGCTCGACTTGATCGATGCAAAACTGCTGGTCGATGTCAACGCCGAGTTGCGTCAACTTCACCGAGATATGGGATCGGGCGGACTGCGTATGGATGGCTTCTAGCACCTCCAGATAGTGTGCGGTCACGCCCTCTGCCTCGGCACGTTCGGCAACGTCTTCCCCCAACTGTGTGAAGACTGTCGTCACACCCTGGGATCCCAGTTTCTTCGCGGCTATTAGCGCCGCCTCGAACTCGTCACCGGGCATGAAGCGGCGTACCGCCCGCCGCGCGAATCCTCGGCGCGAGGCCTGGTTGGCAAGCCACTGACTCTGCGATGCCTTGAGTAACGCCTGTCGGAGAAGACCCATGACTCGATTCCGTTGCTCGCTGTGGTTGCCAATCCTAATCGTTCCAGGCGAGTTGGGAAGCCCACGGTTGAAACACGGGCGAGAAAGCCGTTAGCTTGCCCCAACGGAGGAAAATCCATGCGCGTAGTCTACATCGTTCTTGTAGCGGTGGTCGCCGGCCTGGTGAATGTGCCGCTCCAGGCGCAGGAGGACTTGTTTCCACCACGCTCGGGGTTGTGGGGCGGGTTCGGGATTGGAGGCGGGTACGGCGAGGGAGCCGGAGAATACCAAGGCGGGGGTTCGTTCAACGCTCAAATCGGTGGGACGCTCAGCCCCAAGCTGGCA
>JBDHLU010000188.1:0-6046 GCA_039656555.1 Gemmatimonadota bacterium
CCGAACGCTCTTGTCTACCATGTCCGGGTGCTGCGCGCGGAATTCCGCATCCTCGGGATCGTCGTTGCTCACCTTGTGCAACTCGAACTCGATCTCGTCATAAGTCCCCGTATCGACCGCGATGGTAAACTCGGTCTCGACGTTGCCATCGAGCGGAAGGTCGAGAAGAATGGGGCCCGCCACGAACTTTTCGCAGAGGCTGTCGTCGCCGGCCAGCTCGTCGCAGGCGTCGTCGCTGACACGTTCCAGCTCGACTTCACGCAAGACCAACTCGGCCTTGGTGATGATCAGCGTGTTCCCGCCGTCAAGCAGCGTGTCTGGTGCGGCAGCCGAGGCGAACGGAGCTACCGGTACGGCGGAGCCGGGCGCTTGTGAGGTGAACGACAGTGAAACCGTCGAACCCTCCGGTCCGTTGTCGCTGCAGGCTGCCAGTGCCAAGACTGACAAGGCGGCCCATGTGAGTTGTGTGCGTTGCATGATGTGTTGCTCCTGTTGATGACGTGGTTGTCAGTTGCCGTCAATCAGGGGCAAGCTGGGTGCCCATGTGGGGGGCACCACTGGCGAGGCTGCAAGCGGTTGGGGCACAACGAGTTTGGGGTCTTGCGTGACCGGGCTCACACGCAGGAGACTGCATCGTTTCGAGGCAAGGCGGATCGTTTCGAGGCGGCACCCTCGGGCCCGACCATCCTGAGATCATCGGTCATGGCGCCTGGCTGTACCACCGATTCTGGGTGACCGCATCGCGAGGATCGATGGCGGGCTGAACCGCCGCGGCAAAAGCGTCCCGCTCAATCGAAGAGACGCTCGCGCGCGACGCGGCAGATCGCTACCACCGCCGGATGTTGGACTCTCCGCTCCACCGAAATCGCGTACCAACGTTCCACAATCTCAGTTGTCTCTCCGAGCCTCCGAACCTTGTATTGCCGGTGAGCGTCTTCCGCGATAATGGAAGGGACTGCGATGATGCCAGCACCGGCCTGGCCGAAGGCCTTGAGGAGCGCACTGTCCTGAAACTCTCCGACTACGACAGGCCGAATCCCTACACCGTCGAACCAATGCTCCAACGATCGACGCAGGGCGGTCCCTTCAGTTGGTAGCAGAAAGGGCGCCCCATCGAAGGATTGCGGAAAACCTCGGCGATACGTCGCCACGAGCGCAGGGGCCCCCAAGAAGGTCACGCCACATTCGCCAAGGAGGTGATTGAAGGCGCGCACGCTAACCGTTGGGGGAACGGGCGCATCGGAAAGGACCACATCCAGTTCATTCACCGCAAGCCTCGCCATCAACCTGTCGCTCGTATCCTCGACGCACTGGATCTGCACGTCTTCGCCCATTTGTAGCACCGGTTCGAGTAGTCGGTAAGCGACGAGCTTCGGCAACACGTCAGCGACGCCGACCAGCAACCGGAGCGGATGACCGGCCGGCTGGCCCCGCAACCTCTCCGTCAACTCCCGTCCTAGCGTGAATATCTCGTTGGCGTAGTGGTACACCACCTGGCCCACGTCCGTGGGGACCAGAGTCCGGTGCGACCGGTCGAAGAGCTGTTCACCGAGTGCCTCTTCGAGTCGACGGAGCTGCGAACTGATCGTCTGGGTGGTGAGGTGCAGTTTCCTGGCGCCCTTTGTGAGACTCCCCTCCCGTGCCACAGTCCAAAAATACAGCAGGTGCTGGTAGTTGAGTCGCTCCATGGCAACGGCCCCCAATTCAAATAGGTTCGTATTTCTCGAATATTATAGTATACAAATTCGATTTGATCGAAATAAGGAACATGTGTAACGTTTATGAGAGAGGTTTGGCGCGAGCATAGTGAGGTGGTATGAGAATTCAGGTTGTCGTGAAGCTGCGGACGGGTCCGGGTAAGGTCGAAGCCTACGCAGCTCGCCGGTTCCGATTCGCCGTCGCTCGTTTCGGAGGGAGGGTACCGTGGGCGCACGTGTGGATTACCGACGGACAGCCCGGCACCATCGACGTAGAGTGTTTCGTCGAATTGGTGATAAAGGAGGTCGGCGAGTTCAGCATCAAGACCGTTGCAGAAAGTCCCTATACCGCTATCGATATGGCGGTGCGTCGGGTGCGCCAATCCGTGGAACACCGAGTGCAACAGCTATCCGAATAATGAGGCGGCATGGCTCAGACTGAGACGGCGCCGGGATGTCGCCCGGTGCAGACGCATGACGACATCCTTCCGAGGTACGGTGGGACGGCAATCGCAGACCTGCTTGCTTATCACAACTTGAAGACGCCCCTGCGGGAGCACGCGAGACCCGAGTTGCTTATTGGCGCGTGCATGGACCACAGAATCTCGCTCCGCATTCCGCCGGACTTCGCGTATCTCGTTCGGGTCGGTGGGGCCAATCTGCGCGGCCTCGACTTTCACCTGTCGGTTGCCGTTGCCTTTGGCGGCGTGAGGGCCATCTGTCTCATCGGACACGACGAATGCGCTATGGTGGGAATGTCCGCGCGTCGGGACGCATTCGTCCACGGATTGGTCGAAAACGGTGGTTGGTGCCCTCGCGACGCCCGGAACCATTTCCGGGCCCACGCGCCCCACTTGGATATCGGAGACGCGGTCGGGTTCGTGCGGTCGGAGGCGGTTCGGCTGAGCCGGCGCTACCCCCGCATCGTGTTTGCGCCGCTCTACTACGCTCTCGAAGACCGGTTGCTCTATCAGATCGAGTGGTGAAGCCGCCGGGAGGCAGAAGGGACGGTTGAGACATGAGTGACGCCACCAGGAAATCCGGGACGTCCACCCGCGACCGGTTGACCGCCGCCAGAATCGAGAAACTTCGCGACGAGTTGCGAGGTCAGCTGGCTCGCTTGCGACGGAGGCTCAAAGAGTGGCCCACTGACGCGTGGGTGGCAGGCCAAGGCCGGTGCATGAGTGCGGTTGATCTGCAAGCCGAGCTGCGTGACCGGATGGACGTGCGGTCCGCGCAGATCGCCGCCGCCTTGGATCGCGTCCACGCTGGAACGTACGGCCGCTGCGCCTTCTGTAAGGGGCCGATTCCATACGGCCGTCTCCAGTTGGTTCCCGAAACCAGCATCTGCGTCACATGCGGTGGGCTCGAGTCGGCGGCCAATACGCACTAGTAGAACGGGCGATGCGACATGAAGCGATTCAAGAACATCCTCGTCGTGTCGCGCGAGCGGACGGGAGATAGGACAACGCTTGACCGTGCCATGGTACTGGCTGCAAGGAACCAGGCTCGGGTAACGGTGGTGGACGTCATCGACGAACGGCCCAAGGACGTGCGGAAACTGATGACGGCGATGACCCCCCAGAATCTGCAGGATCGCGTCATTGAGGAGCGGCGTGAGCAATTGAGGCGATTCGTCGTACCGATGCAGCGGGAGGGCGTCTGCGTCAACATCGACGTACTTGCCGGACAGGTGTTCGAGCAGATCATCAGGGAGGTGCTGCGCAATAGGCACGACCTGCTGATCATGACGGCGAGCGGCAAGACAGGGGTGAAGGCACGACTGCTCGGGAGCACGTCGCTGCAGCTGTTGCGCCAATGTCCGTGTCCGGTCTGGATAGTTAATCCGGCTCGCAGCATGCGACATAGCCGGATCATGGCTGCGGTGGATCTCGACACGGGGGATGAGGAGAGGAACCAGGTCAACACCGAGATCATGGACCTGGCGACGTCGCTTGCAAGACTGGAAGATAGCGAACTCCATATCGTGTATTCGTGGCCGGGATGGGAAGGGAAATACCTCAGGAAGCAGGAAATGGTCGAAGAGGTGGCTCGTCGGGTCTTGGCAGCACGCATGAGGGAGCTTGATGAACTACTGGGGAGCTGTTCTCTCGAGGGTTTGAGGTATCAGGTTCACTTGCAAAAGGGTGAGCCTGGAATACTGATATCTCGGGTGGCTGCACGACAACGGGTTGAACTCATTGTCATGGGAACGGTTGCCCGAACCGGGCTGGCGGGGTTGTTCTTTGGCAACACCGCCGAGACCGTGCTGAAGCATGTGGATTGCTCGGTGCTGGCAGTGAAGCTAAAAGGGTTTGTGTCGCCGGTAGAGTGGTAGGGTGGGTGACGGCACGCACGCCGCTGTATCAAAGGTATCGCGTCGCTGGCTTTCTTGGAGAAGGACGAGCAATCGCCGCGCGGCGACGGCAACGGCACTACTTCCTGCCCGAAACAAGAGTAAGGAGCGATATGGATCCTCCTAGATACTCGCAGATCCTCGCAGATTCCCTAGGGCTTTCTCCACTGTCTCCACCCTCGCGATCGCCCCCATCTGTCGCAGCGCCTGCCCGGCGGACTCGAAGCAAATGATGGCGTCGGTCGATCTACCCATGGCCGTGTATGCCTCGGCGAGATCGCGTTCGACTTCGGCCGTGGTCCAGGCGTGCCCGAGCGGTTGTACGATCTCCAACGCCGCTTCACCGAAGCGGACTGCCTCGTTCGGGTTGCGGCGCAACCGCTCTATGACGCTCCGAACTCGGAGCGCGTCCGCTTCGTCGAGCGGATTCACCTCGGCGACGGCGAGGATAAAGGCTCGGTGTGCTTCGGCCGTGGCCACCTCGAAGTCGTCGAGGTGTGCCCGTGTTTCCGCTCTCGCCGCAAGTCCCTGCCCGACGAGGCGCCGGTCGTGCTCCGGTTCGGCGCAGTCAATGGCGCGGTCACCCTCGACGATGGATGCGTGCAGTTCGCCCCGTTCCCGGAAGACGATGCAGCGGTTGAGCGCTGCCTCGGCAAGTCCCTTGCGCCATCCCACTTTCTCGAAGCCGGCTCGCGCCAGTCCATAGGACGACAGCGCGCGGGAATGTTCGGCGAGATAGTAGTCGATGTTGCCCAAGTTGTTCGCGCATCTGGCAATCATGAGGTCGTCCCCAAGCGTGTCGGCAAGGCTGAGGGCGCGAGCAAAACCTACGCGCGCATCCGCGAGGTGGCCGAGGGCAAAGTCAGCGGCCGCAGCCACATTCTCAGTGCGCATGGCTCCGTCCGAATCACCAACGGCCCGGAAACCCCGACCCGCCTCCCGCGCGAGCGCCGCACTCTCCACGTATTCCCCCGTTCGCCAGAGGGCCATCGATCGGAAGAGCAGAGCATCGGCCGACGCGCGAACCTCGATGGGAAGCTCGGTCAGCGTAGCGAGTGCGTCTTGGAATCGCCCCGCAAGTACGGCCACCCGAACGGCCTGGAGCCGATCGTTGGGCCGCTGAGAATGGACAGCCATCAACCGCTAGTCGGTGTCGCCGCCATCGCGGTCGTCGTCTTCGAACGCGCGAAGCGATGCGATGATGTTGTCTTTGACCTCATTTTCGTTGGACCCACCCTTATTGGCGCTGGTTGGATCGATCAAGTCGCCGCCGGCCGTCCGGAACCAGGTGTCGACATCGACCCGAACGGTTACGTTGACGTTTGATCCCTCGGTTACGGTCAGAGCGGGAATCAAATCCAATCGCTGTTGGTCGTTCAGGTCGGTTTCGTACACGAAGGCCTGGCTGTTGAAGATGCCGAGGACTCGGATCGAGAGACCGTCGAACTCGGGGTGCGCCATCAGGAAGGCGTCGTCGAGTGGGTCACCCGATTCGACCTTGTGCACGTTAAAATCGATGCGGGAGTACATGCCGGACGGAATTTCGACACTGAACCGCTGAGCGGCGCCAGGGGTCAGGGGGAGATCGACCAACTCCGGCCCTAACTCGATCTCCTCGCAGCCGACCGGCTCGGGTTCGATATCACAGGAGTCCGTTTCGACGGTCTTCAGTTCGATTTCCCGCAGCACCATTTGCGCGCTCATCACGATCAAGGTGTCCGTGCCTGTGACTTGCGTGTCAACGAGGGCCGCTGCCCCGCAGTTCGGTCCTCGTCACTTCTTCGCAACCCGTTAGCAACAGGCTACCAAGTCCGAGGGCAATCAACTTGCGCATGCTTACTCCTTCACGTCTAGGTTCACAACCAGAGCGAACCGGCCGTTCGTCGGCCGGCTCGCTCCCCTCTCCCTTCTAGATCTCGTCGGAATCGTCACCGTCGCGGTCTTCGTCTTCGAAGGCCTCGAACGAATCCTTGATGTTGTCGCGAATCATGTT
>JBDHLU010000189.1:0-7407 GCA_039656555.1 Gemmatimonadota bacterium
ACGTGGGTCGTGTTTGCCCAGCGGGCCGACATGACTTCGTATGCGACCCGCGCGCCGTCGGGCGAAAGGACGGCACTTGCCGGGCGACTCTGAAAATCCGCGATTGTTTGTGGGCCGGCGCCGTTGTAGTTGGACACCGAAAGTTCCGCGATGACCTGAGATTGTTCGCGGTTCGTGAACTGTACGCTGTGATCCTGGAAGTAACTCACGCGCCGGCCGTTTTCTGAGTAGGCCATGTCGTTCTTGCCCGCTTTACGGAACGTCGCCAGCGTGGCACAGTTGGTGGTGCTGACAGAATAAAAATTAGTGCCGTCATGCACGATCAGTTCGGTGGGGGCACGGAAGGCTTCAAACCGGTTCGAAGCGCGACACCCGATGTTGTTGACGGTTCCGTCGGGCTCGACAACAAGGATGCCACCATCGTCCGGGCCACGGAAACCAACACCGAGTCGTAGTCCGTCAAGGGACCAGCCCAAAGTGTACGCTGTCTCGGCCGAACCCGAGTACACTTCCGTAAGGGCACCGGTGAGTCCATCGACAATGACCGCTCCGCTCGTTGCCCCCTGGCGGAACGCCACGGCGGTGCGGCTACCCGATCGGTTCACGGCAGACGCGAGGATCTCCGTGACGCCGTCGGCAACGGACACATCGATGCCGGTCTGCGTGTCGACGCGGCCTACCGTTCCGCCCGCATAGTAAACGTATGCGTAGTTGTCACCGGGCAGCGGTGCGACCACCGCGGCGGGTTCCACGTCAGGGGTCGGCGCACCCGAGGCGCAGGCGCCGAGCGCAGCACTAGCAAGCAATCCTACGAAAGTTGTCTTTTGAAAACGCATAGAGTTTCTGGTTGAGTGGTTCAGCCTGATACCCGCAATGCGGGGTCGCGTTCAACGCGGGCCGAACATTAGTCAGTTGGAGGCGGGGATTGAAGTGGGAATCTGGTTGCCTGCGATCCAGACTGATTCGATACTCCGCATGTTGCGGATGTCGGCCAACGGATCTTCGCTGAGGACGATGAAATCGGCCCACTTCCCACTTTGGATGGTACCGACGGCCTGGAGGTCGAGGCACTGAGCCGCGTCGCCCGTCGCAGACTCGATGATCTGCATGGGTGTGAGCCCAGCTTCGGCCATCAGCTCCATTTCCATGTGTTCGAAGTATCCCTGAAACCTTGCCCGGGGTCCGGTGTCGGTGCCGAACGCGATCGTCACGCCTTGGTCCGCTAGCCGTTTGAGGTTCTTCAATGCAACCTGCAAGGCATGCCTATATGCTTGGGCGCTCTGACTCTCCCGATACCATTGCTGACTCTCAGGATCTCGCAGCGCCGTCATCAACGCTGTGTCGGCCGCCATGGCGAAGAACGGATCCGCGAAGAATTCGGGTTCGCTTTCGTACACGAACGTCGAGACTTCCCGAGTCAGGGTCGGCACGTAGCACACACCGGTCTCGCGGAACAGTTGGATAATCTCATCGTCGACCGGTCGGTCGCGAATCGAATGCGCGATGAGATCGGCGCCGGCATGCAGCAGGTCCTTGGCATCGTCCAGGTAGAAGAGGTGTGCTGCCAGCGGTAGGTCGTACTCGTGGGCTTGGTCAATGACGGCCCGATACACGTCGGGCGCCATCTTCGTGGACGATCCCAGATTGTCGTCAACGCGGATTTTGATAAAATCGACGCTAAGGGCCACGTTCTCATCGACCATGGCAATGGCGGCATCTCGGCTATCACCCGTAACGACATTCCCCGCGACGTAGAGCCGCGCCCTGGCCAGCCTAGGGGTTTCCTGTTCGTCTCGTATAGCCACCGCTTCGGGGCCTTCGCCGCCTAGGCTGTTGACGGTGGTTACGCCGTACCGTGCGTATTGTAGCAACTCGTTGAGCAGTTGCTCGCGAAGTTTCTCTGGTGAGTCGGCCTGCGCTGTGGCCCCCACGTGTCCGTGCGTGTTGATGAGGCCGGGGACGATAGTCCGACCCGAAAGATCAACAACGGTAGCGCCGTCCGGCACGTCTGAGCGGTTTGACCCGACGGCGTCGATGCGTCCGTTCCTAACGATGAGTACTGCGTTCTCGATTGGGTCCGCGCCGGTCCCATCGATGATGCGTGCCCCGATGAACACGGTCGTCGTAGCATCGCTGCTCGACCTGACGCATCCGCCGAGGAGCAGGAGCCCGAAGACAGCAGGGACGGGCCAGAATCGGCGCTTCATTATCAAGACCCCCCAAACGAGATCGCGGAAGCTAGGGCAGGGGAGGAGATGCCGTAAGGGACGAAAAAAGCCGGCCTCATTTGAGGCCGGCGTGAGGGTGCTGCCTAAACGGGATCCGTAATCGTGTTATTCGCGTACGATCTTGATGATGTGTAGCCCCCCAGTGCCGGTGGCGACGAAGACGAGATTGCCCTTCCCGCCGACGAAGTTGGCGGACTCACCACCCGGGAACACGACATTGCCGAGAACCTGGAAGGACAAATCCCAATTTCCCTCGTTGTCGTTCTCACCGTCCTCGTCGTTGTCGTCCGCCTCGACATCGCTACTTGCGCGTGCGACCAGCAGTCCCGCACCACCATTCGCGATGAAAATCAGGCGCCCGTGCAGCGACACCGCATTGGTAACCTCGTCCTCGGGGTCCACACCGTCGATATCCGGTACGGGGATACCCCCGAGCACTTTCCCGTCGCGGTAGCGGAGCACACGCACGCCCTCTTCGCCGGCGGCATACCAAATCCGGCCGCGTGCCACTTCGACCGTGGACTTGGATTCGGGGATCGTGGCGCCGCCGCTCTCGTACACTCGCTGGAGGTCTCCCGACTCTCGGTCGAAGATGTGGATGGCACCCGGCGTACCTTTCATAACCACCACTTCGTTCCGGTGCGTGTCGACGGCTCGCGCGTCAGGAACGTTCCTGAAGTACTTCAATTCCATTGTGCTGCGATCGAATACCGTTAGACCGCCGTCCAAATCACCAGACGTCGCGAAGACGTTGTCCCGCCTGGCGACCACGCCGGTCCCGGCGTAGCTGGCCAAATCGACGCGTTCGGTTTCGTCAGCGAGCTTGCCGCCCCAAACGTTGATTGTCTCGAGCACGGCTGGAGTCGTAAAGGCGTCGTCACTCGTGGCTTCTGCCATGTAGAGCCGCGTGTTCCAAAGATCGATGGCGGACACATCGGTATCCTCGAATACTGCCTGGGAGACCAGCTCGACGTCGTCAACGTGTCTGATGTTGAACACATCTACTCCACCGGCCCGAAGTGGTCCCTGAACGTTGTAGGAAACGATGGCATTGTTACCCCGAACCGCAATGTGCGTGGCCTGGAGCGTAATGTCGTCCACGACCGGAGGAGCCACACTAGCGACGAGGAACAGCTTGAACACCGGGCCGTCCTCCTCGTTCTGGCCTCCGCGATCGTTGCGCGACATCGCCATGAAGGGCAAGTCGAGGGTCTCGATCTCGAGCGGGACATTGGCCGGAGAGACACGCTGGGCGAGCACGGCCGCGTCGTTTTCGACCGTGATACGGTCGCCGTCGCCCTGCAGGATGTCTCGGTCGTTGGGTGCTTGAAGTGAGTTGTCAGAGCAAGCCGCCATCGCGACCAACCCGAAGAGCAATACTATTTTTAGGTGTTTGTGTGTTCTCATAGTTCCTATTCTACTCAGTAGCTCGGCAGAATGCTGTGTCAGCCGACACATTTCGGCGAAGTCCTCTGGTCCGAAATGAGATGCAATCGGTGTGCCCGGGGAGCTAGGGTGTGATGAGGGTCACACGAGGAGGATGCGGAAACTTTTTTCCCATTCCATCCGTCGTACTTTTTAGGACTTGAACTGGCTACAGTCTTCTGGTTAGGTTGGTCGTTCGCAGTGCTTGCTGAATCATGGCTGAAAAGGAACCGACGGGACATTTCTCTCATGCGACTCCAAATCTCTGAATATCTGAATGACGGCGGCGAGGTATACGTCGCTATGGAGGGAGAGCCCTAGAAGGATTGGACACCATCTGACGTGATCCGGCCTTCTGGGTGCCCCAACCAACGCACTCGGAAGGCCGTTTGCTTTTGCAACTTTTTGACAAGGATGACGAACGATGGGCACGCAACATCACACCGAAGATCAGCGCATCATCGGCCGGTACATGGATCAACTGATCCAGCTGCCAACTGAGCTGCGTGCCCAGATCGAAGCGATGTGGGGTGGGCAGCGAGTGCAGCTTTACGCGTTCCTCGATTCGGATTCGCGGTACCGGATGGGCGACCGTTGGCTCGCGATGGGGCAGGATTACATCGCGGTTGCGGAGCAGGACGAGGCGGTCGGCGACTGGTTGATTGACATTTTCGGCCGGTCCCGCGTCCGCGGCCTCTTCGACGCGCCGATGTTGAGCGGCAACGTGCTGTGGATCCTGGCGGGTTCAGGTGAAGCAGCACTTGCCGTGATCGACGGTTATCGCTGCACTACTGGTATCGTTACCTCGACATCCCCCCACGTCAGGAACAGAATCGCGTTGCGACCCGCACCGCGGGTTTGGATATCCAAGGACTGCGTGGACATGCGAGTGCGTTCGGCAGGAACGTAGATCTGTCCGACCACTCGATCGGCCACGCTCCCTGCGGTTTCCTCAAAGCCGGGATCGGGCATTCGGACTACGCGGAGAAGCCAATCTCCCTGCCGTGGTGTCAGGTAGAGACCGTAACTCCCCGATCCTACCTGCACTCCACCGATGTCCAGCAGGGCGTTCGTGTGGATGACTGGAACGTCGTTCCCGATGGCTTGCCAACTCATGGTCGCGCTTTCCGCGCGTACCGGAAGCCGCTTAAAGCAGAGTTTGATGGGGAATCCACCGATCTCGAACAACAAGGAATCCTGGCTGATTGCGACTTCTTCGGCGTTCGGCGAGCAGGAGCGATCCTGTGCCGCCGCTTCGGGCGTGATCGCAACCGCTCCCAGCACGGCAATTGCGGCTATGTTCCTCATGTGCTCGTCCATTCCTCCTCGTGCTGTCACGTGTGTCACTACGGTCCCCAGTGACCTCCGTCACCCCTACAATACCCATAAAACGTTACATTTGTCGCTGATGGCGAATTGTCCGCTTCCTCCGAGTCGCCGGAACGGTTACACCTTGGTCGAAATGTCACTGGTCCTGGTGATCTTGGCCATTCTGGCCGGTGCGGCAGTGGCGCGACTCGCGCCAGGAATGGAATCATCGAGGATTCGCCGCGCCGCCGCGATCATCTCGGCCGATCTGCGGTACGCCCAAGCCATGGCTGCCCGACAGCACGCTCCCGTGGTTGTCATCATTCAGCCGTCACTCCAGACCTATATCATCCGGGACCGGGGAAGCGCCACCGTATTCCGTCAACGCTCGCTGGGTCCGGACACCGACTATCGGCTGGCATCGATGGCATCGAGCCCCACGAACTCCATCGAGATCTTCCCGAACGGAGCTTCGCAGAATACGACTACTATCACGATCACTCTGGGCAGCCGCACGCGTCAGATCCGGTTTGGCCGAGTCGGGCATGTCCGAATTCTCTGACCCTAAGCAGGCGTACGCGCCATCCCGCGGACAGGATCCCCGCCGCCGACGCCTGATGCGTCTCGACGCCGCTGGCGTCTCTCTCATCGAGATCATGCTTGCGCTCACGATAATGGCCACGGCTCTCCTAGCCATCGGCGGCCTCATGTTCCAAGTAGCCCGTCATGCCGAGCAATCGACAGTGGCCACCTACCGGAGTGCGGCAGTTACGAGTGCCGCGGCGTGGGTGCAAGCGTTGCCCTGGGACAGCTTGGATACGATGGCCCCAGGCTCAAACGGGCAACGGTAGCGATCCAATCCACCGGGAGGCTCACGATCCGGCCGGATACGGTAGTGGTGGATCGAAACAAACCGCGCCTCATCTCACCGCTCTCGCCATGACCCAACGCGGCTTCACTATCATCGAACTCATCGTTGGCATGACGGTTATGGCCATGCTCGGCGTTGCGCTCACGCAGATACTGATAAACGATTCGCGATTTGTCAGTCGGCAGGAAGCCATGTTGACCGCTCGACAGGTTGCCCGCTCGGGCATGAACGGTCTACTCGCCGAACTTCGCATGGTGTCTGACAGCGGACTCGTATCGGCCACGCCCGACAGCGTCACAGTCCGGGTGCCCTACGCATTTGGCATGGCGTGCCAATCCACCGGCAGCTTCACGTACGTGTCGCTCGCGCCTCCTGACTCGCTCGCCTACGCGGCCGCTGTTGCTAATGGGGTAGCGTGGAGGACGGCGGCGGGATCGTATTCACGAGTCACCGGCATAACGGTGGGATCGACCTCGGATACTACTCAGTGCTCCGCCGATGGGATCAGAGTCATCGCGTCCGGCGAC
Source organism: Gemmatimonadota bacterium (assembly GCA_039656555.1). Taxonomy (GTDB): domain Bacteria; phylum Gemmatimonadota; class Gemmatimonadetes; order Gemmatimonadales; family GWC2-71-9; genus CAMYLY01. The sequence continues at coordinate 6,360 of JBDHLU010000189.1, forward strand.
GTGAAAACGATCTCTCCGGCAACCACGATCGCTTCGGGGAGCATTATCTATCTCTATCAAGATCTCACCTATCGCTTCTTCGACTCGAGTGAGTTCCCCGGGCGGATTGGGCTGTGGCGTCGCGCCGGTACGGGCGCCTACGAAGAGCTGGTAGCACCGTTCGACACAACCTCGGGATTCGGGTTCCTTCTCGGCGCAACGATGGTCGTGTCTGATACGGTGCCGGCGGATCTCGAAATCGTTCGCGGCATCGAACTTAGGCTCATTGGGGCCAGCGAAATGCCGCCGCAAGGGTCGAGCAATCATGCAACGTTTTCGTTCATCACCCGCGTACCGTTCCAAAACAAATCATGATGGTATCAAGCGAGCGGGGTTTTGCGCTTCCATTCACGCTCTTTGTGATTGCGGTGATCACGATGTTGTTGGCCGGTATTCTCGGCCAAGTGCAGGTGGATCGTCGTATCGCCGAATCTGTGGGGGATGGTGTCGATGCAACAGCGATCGCGCAGAGCGGGCTTCAGACCTACCTGGCGACGGTCAATACCGACGCATGTTACCGGGCGATCAGGCCAATCGATGGCGATTCGGTGCGCGTCAACGTGCCGGGAGGGTATGCGGACGTCATTGCCCATGTTCTCCAAGAGCCCCCCGACACGGTGAACGGAACGTTCACCTATGTGGTTCGTTCGACTGGATTCCTCATCGAACCGACCGCGGGGGCCGATCCACGAGCGAGACATACCATCGCCCAGTTTGCCAACTGGCAGCGCGGGACGATCGTGATGGCGGCGGCCTTCACGGCGGCGAATGGCATCGCGGGTGGTGCCACGGGCACCGGCGAGTTCCAAGGAGTGGATCTCGCCTCTCCCGGATGCCAGTCGGCCGATATTACTGCGCTCCGTGTGTCGGGTGCCAACCCGAGCCCGCTCCATACGACAACAGGCTCGACGCCAAACATCGCCTCGAACGGCTCTCCGCAGAATGTGGCAGACTCGACGTCTATCGATTGGGCGTCGACGATTGGGGGTGGGATCGTTCCTGATTACAC
>JBDHLU010000190.1:0-5671 GCA_039656555.1 Gemmatimonadota bacterium
TGCGAGCAATCTCGGTTGCTCGAGTGGACAGCACGGGGTGCCCACCACATCGAGAATGACATTCTCGTCTACACGCCGCTCCACTACCAAGATCTTGGGATCGACGAGACCGTCACCACTCTCGGCCTCGATGCGCAGTTCGGACACAGCGTCGTGCGCGAAGAAGTCGATCGCGTAATACGGATCTGCGAGAATCACTCCGACTCTCGCGCTCTCCACTGCGATGTAGTACCGACCGGTGACGGGCACGAGGTGGCGGATTCTCGCGTCTCGACTTCGGGAGGGAAGGAATCCGCCCCATTGCGGACTCGAGTCAACGGCAAGCTGCGCCCCAGTGCTATCAAAGAGCCGTGCGACGACCGAGAGATCCGAGACGTCGGATGAGCCAGTCGGAGCATAGGGCGGTACCCCGGGGCTGCACCGATCGGGGCAGTCCAGCTTCCCGTACTGCAGGGTGGAATTCCAAGCGCGGATATCGACATCGATGAGCGTGCCAGCCACGGCGTCGAACGCATAAACGTCGACGTCACCCTCCTCGTCACGCAGCCCCACGACTCGCGAACCGAAGTTCACGGCCTGTGCCGACGCGAACGAGTCGTTCGGTTCTTGCTCGTCTTGCTGCGTGACGTCAAACGAAGGGACCCGTGCGCCCGCGGCAACCGTGACCGCGAACCAGTCGAAGTCCGTGGGGTTGTCGAAGTTCAGATCGACAACCGGGTCCAGCAGCGAGAGCGGCGTGGCATCGACGCAGGCGTCGTTTTCCTCTAGCGCGTCGGGTGGCAACGCGGTGTTGTACCCCGCTGTCGCCTCCAACTTGTACTGAATTCGCGCTCCTCGCGTGGCGGCGATGAAATCGATGGTGTCGGGCAGGGCGTTCGCGAGCGCAAGCGTAAGGACGTTCCCAGGACCTCTCCTTAGATTGAATTGCCCAGTCGGGTAGTAGGCTAGTGTTCGGAAGTCGCACGAAAGCCCTTGGTTCTCCACGGTCCACGCCCATAGGTCCGGCTCGCGGCTCGCATTGTCCAGTGCCGAAAGGTCGTACCAATCCTCGAACTGCTCGGCATACGCGCGTACTTGTGGCGCAAGAAATCTGAGTTGGGGTTCGCCCTCGACGAGGAGTCGACCGCCCAGGATGGTCGCGGTGAGCGTGAAGTCGCCGGCCGGCAATACGAATCGGAGGAGATCGGGATCGTCGGCGGACGCCGTCAGCGCATCGTTCACGTAGTCGCCGTCACGAAGATCGATCACGGGTAGGAGTCCGAGCTTCTCGAATACGTCCTCTTGGACGACTTGCAGGGTGCGAGCGGCCGTTCCTCCACCCTGATGCACCAGCAGCAGATCGCTGCTTCGCTCAACGACCGGCACACGAAGGCGCAAATGTTCGAGGGAGGCCGCATCACTGGTATCTCGCGCATCGTACCCCACGATCAAGGCAGGTACCCCTCCGATGGTGGCGACGGCGAGGGACTCAGGCGCCAGGCGCAAACCCGTGATCTCGATGACTTCACCGAACGAGGGCGGACCCGCACCGGCGACCTCGGCCACGATGTCTCGAATGAATACCCCGCGGGTGACGAAGACAGCGATGGTATCGGTCTTCGCGTCCTCGAAGGTGATCACGGCTGCGATCACACGCGTCTCTCCCTCACCAACCCCCAGCACGACCCCGTCGTCCGACACGACCGCGATCTCCTCGTCCAGCGACGTGAACGCGATACCCACACCCGCGAGGGCCGACGTACCCGAGACACCGTTCGCCACGACCCGCGCCGTATCGCCAACGCCCACGATGACCTGGTCGACAGCGAACTCGGCCCGAATCGAGCCGGCGCGGTCGGTCGGGAAGGCACAGGCAACGGCCACCAGCCCGGACGTGAGCGTGATCCGAACGAGCGGCCACCCAGGTGCCGGGGCAAACCCGACGAGAAGGTCACGGTAAACGCGTCTCATCAAGTTGGAGTTATGGCGCTTCGGTCACAGTGTCAAGAAATCTCGCGGCCACCCTTCGGTAGGTCGATGGGCAACTAGTCGTCCAGCCTGGATCCGCGTAGGTTCCGGGCTGTACGAGTGGTTGGCTTCCTACATACCTTTGTGGTGATGACACATCTCGACTCAGCCCGACCCGCCACCACACGACTCGCCGCTCAACCCAAGCGGTCAGCCGCTCTGCAAGGTTTCCTGGAGAACGCCTTGCACGACCTACCGTGGCGGGTGGCAATAAGCGACTGGACTGGGCATACGTACCTGACCGGTGGCGACGAGACACACTGGTCGGGACAAGAACTCCGGGTTCGCATCAAGACCGAGGCGGCCGGCGTAGACCTCCTGCGACTCGACGGGATGCGTTTCCTCGAGCGGTTTTTGGAAGGAGACGTCGACCTGGACGGCAACCTCTACATTCTCCCGGACATCCGGAAGTACTCGGCGCTCCGGCTCAAGTGGTGGCATCTCATCGGGCGCGTTCTCAAGCACGTTGCCTTTCAGAGCACCACGCGCGCCAGCGTCAACGTCAAGAGCCACTACGACATTCCGCAAGAAGCCCTGAACGTCTACCTGGACCGCACCTACATGAGCTACTCGTGCGGGATGTTCGAGGACCCTGACCGCCTCGACATCAAAGAGCTGATACGGGTCGGGCATGGCCGAGAAGACGACTTCGACTCGCTCGAGAAATCGATGTGGCGGAAGTTCAAGGATGCTGCCGACTATATCGCGCCGGCCGAGGGTGAAACGCTGCTGGACGTCGGCTGCGGGTACGGCGGTCAGCTGATCGTTGCGCTAGAAAACCATCCCTTCGGCAAGGTGGTCGGCTGGACGCACTCGAAGAATCAGGTGACCGAGGGATCCGAGATGCTGGCTGGCTTCGACCGCGAGCGGTGGGAGCTGAACGAGGGCGATTACCGAAACGACGACCGAGTCTACGACCACATCACGTCCACCGGTATGGTCAGCCACGTTGGCCCGCGGGGCCTGGTTCCGTACGTCCGGCAAGTACGCCGCCGTATCAAAACCGGCGGCCGCTACCTGCACCACGCGCTAATGACGGCGCACAAGAAGTTGCCGCTCGACTTGAACACAGGTATCGCATTCAACAAGAAATACGTCTGGCCCGGCTTTCACTGGTTCACGGTCGGCGAGCATATGCGGGCGCTGGAGAAGAACGGTTTTCAGATCGAAAGCGCGACCAACCTGACGCGTCACTACGCCAAGACCACAACGGCCTGGTACGAGCGCATGATGGCACACCGAGATACGATGACCGAGGAGCTCGGTGAGCCGACCTTCCGGGCCTGGCAGATCTTCCTGGCCGGTATCACCGGGAGTTATCTGGCCCGGGACATCCACGTCTACCGGCTGTACTGCGTAGCGGTCTGAGTGCCCTCTGCCTGGTCTTGTCCCCTCGAACTTTACGGGATGGGTCCAAGACTCGGCATAAAGGTGTGAAGCGCAGCTTCTTTCAGACGGCCACTGCTCACGCGATAGCGATTCAAGAACACGATGATCGCGACTTCCTGGTCAGGAAACCGCGAGAAATTCGCGACGAACCCCGCGACCTGGCCGCTATGACTTTGTGACGTGAGCCCTTTGTACCGACGGACACTCCATCCGAAAGCGTACCCAGTGCTTTCTCCACTAGGGAGTATGGCTGGGGTCCACATGGTAACCTTCGATTCGGCACTCAAGAGCTGATCTCCGTATAAGCTTTCGTCCCATTTCGCGAGGTCATAGGCCGAGGACAGGATTCCTCCGGCACCGAGGGTCGATGAGGTCTCGGTAGGATTCCGGTTTATCAACTCACCGACTTTGTTGACCCAATAGCCCGAAGCACGGTGGCGGATTATGGCCTCCGGATCAGCCATGCGAGTCTGAGTCATCTCGAGGGGACCAAAGATGCGATCTTTCAAGACCTGCCCGAGCGGGCGGCCTTCTATCCGCTCTACGATCATACTCAACAGGAAGTAACCTGTGTTGCTGTAGTACCATCCCGTTCCCGGTGCAAAGTCCATGGGGCGTGAATGAGCGATCTGAATGACCTCATGCGGAGTGAGGCGAAAACGGTATACATCGTAGGTCCGTATCTCTTCGTAGTCGGGAATTCCCGATGTGTGCGTCAACAATTGCCGCACCGTCACGCCGAGCCACTCGCTTGGGAGATCTGACAGATACTGATGAATAGGATCGTCCAGCCCGATCTTGCCTTCCTGGACTAGCAGCATTACTGCGGCAGACACGAACTGCTTACTGATAGAGCCAATCTCGAACACCGTACTGTCGGTAACTGGCACAGCAAGCTCAGCATTGGCCATCCCATACGTTTTCAGATGGATGATCCGCCCTCTCGTGGCCACCGCCACAAGGCCTCCCGGAATGTTATTCTCTTCCAGGTGAGCCTGGACTCGTCGATCGAGTTCGGCGAGTTCGTCTACAGAGGGTTGGACGACTTGGGCGAGCGCGTTAGCTCCACCAAACACGAGAAGCGTCGAGATCAGAATCGCTTCCCTTCTACTACAACGCCGGTTCCTTCGGATACGGATAGCAATCATTCGGTTCTCCGGTTGGCCTCGTCCGCTTCAGAGAGCAGCGCTACGTCGGCACCGCGCCCAAGAGCGATCATGACGTCTCCCTCAACAAAAACGGAATCGGCGTCCGACGCCGCAGTCACGCTCCCATTGGCGTGCCGAATCATGAGCACGCTCACACCGTAACGGCGCCTGATATCCAGGTCGCGGAGCGACTTGCCAACGAAGTGTTGTGGCACTTCGAGTTCCGCAAGCCGCGTCCCACTGATGCCAGCGGTCTCCTTGCTGGTTGTGATGGTGCTCGCCACCGATTGAACGATGTCTCGCTTTAGCGTCTCACTGTTATATCTCGCAACGACATCCTGAGCCCGCAGCACCCCAACCAGGCGACCCCGATCTACCACCGGTAGCTCCCGCCCGAACCGTTCCAGCGACTGCATGGCACCGGCCAAAGTGTCGTCCGGAGCGAGTGACAGCTCCTCGGCCTCGACCATCAGATCCTGGGCGATGATGAGTCCGCCCAATTCGCCGGCACTGCCAAGCGCCTCGTGCAGGGCGGCGGTCGGAATGCGTCCGTAGAGCATCCCATTATCGTCCACGACGTACACGTCGCCCCCAGAGTCTTCGACGAAACGCTGTAGTACGGTCGGAAGATGGGCGTCGGGCGGTACGGAGACCGGCGCACGATCCATTGCTTCGGCCACGGGAATCCGTTCCAGGATGTTGACGTCGCGACCCCGGTGCAACTGGATCCCACGCTTCAAGAGTTTTCGCGTGTAGATCGACGCCGGCTCCAGGCGCGTGCTGAGCAGCGTGGCAATGATCGAGGCGATCATGAGTGGCAGGATGATCTCGTAGTCACCCGTCAATTCGAAGATGATCAGGATCGCCGTGATCGGCGCGTGGGTGGCGCCGGCCACAACCGCGCCCATCCCCACGAGCGCATACGCTCCCGGCGTGCCGGTGGACTCGGGCCACAGGATATGGACCACTGTCCCCACAGCCCCGCCCAACATGGCACCGATGAACAGGGACGGTGCGAAGACACCCCCCGACCCACCGGACCCAATGGTCAGGGACACGGCGACGATCTTGGCGAGAACCAGGCCAATCATGAGCGGCCACAACATGGTCCCGTTCAGGGCGTCATT
>JBDHLU010000191.1:0-5825 GCA_039656555.1 Gemmatimonadota bacterium
TTATGGTAATCGTCGAACCGCCATGTCTCACGCCGTAGTCTCGGTTCCAGTCGCTCAGATCCACTGATCTCAAGAACTCCTTCAGCTCACGGGCCGAACGTCGGAGATCCGCAAGCAGCTCTTCGCTACTGCTCGACGAATGTTCGCCGACGAGAACGGCGTTCACCTTGGAGTAATTGTCGCCAGGATCAATGTCATAGAATGGCAACTCTCCCAGTAGGATCTGTCTACCACCCTTGATTACATACCTGTTCCAACCAACGAGGTGAGCCACGATATCTCTGGGCGTCCAGCCATTCAGCTTTTGGAGGAAACGCTGCTCGTCCTCGTCCAGGGAAGCGACGCACTGCGAAAAGGCCTTAACGCTCCGGTCTAGCCGGACGATCTGATCCTCGATGGTCACGACTTTAATCGCTCCGAAATCTGCTTCATAATGCTAACCTCAGGTGTGGATGAGGACCTCGCGGCCTTGCGGAGGCTCTACCACCTAGTGAAGACCATCAAGACTCCTCAATCGCTCGCGAAGGAAGGCCTTGCGCCTACGCCAGCTTCTTTCGCACCCGAGCTGAGGCCCACTCCGCCACGACGACCGTACTCAGGATCACGAGAAGAATGACGCTAACTCGCGACCAGGCGAGTGCATCGATGGAGGCCTGGAGTGCCATGCCGATTCCGCCCGCGCCCACCAGGCCGAGGATCGTGGCTTCTCGGATATTGATCTCCCACCGGTAGACGCCGACACCGGCCATGGTCGGGAGAATCTGTGGTATCAGGCCAAAGGCGAGCGCCTGTGCCCGACCGGCGCCCGTCGTTTCCATGGCGGTGATGGGGAGCTGTGGGGCTTCTTCGATCGCTTCGTAGACGAGTTTGCCGACGAACCCTACCGACCGGAACGCGATTGCCAGGATGCCCGCGAGAATGCCTGGACCGATGAGGACGACGAGCATGAGCGCCCAGATGATCGAGTTGACCGATCGAGATGTCACGAGCAACAGAAGCGCAACGGGACGGACATAGAGCCGAGATGGCGTGGTCGGCCGCGCGGCGGCGAACGCGAGAGGGATGGCGATGAGGACGCCGAGTGCCGTACCAAGCGTTGCCATGTGCACGGTATCGATCATCGGGCGCGCGAGCGCGGTGAAATAACGGCCGTCCGGCGGAAACATGCGCATGCCCATATCACGGAACTGGACTCCCGCGTCGAGCACGAAGCTCCATGTCGTCTGAGATGAGATACTGTTCCAGGCGACTGCGAGGGCTGCGACGACACCCAGCGTGATCAGGAAACGAACTCGGCTCTGGGCTTTGGTGTACCGGCGCCAGCCACGTCCATGTTCGGCGTGCACCACGGTGGGCACTAGAGCAGCCTCCGTCTGAGATGGCCCGAGATCACCTCGGCCGCGAAGACCATCGCGATGATCAGGATCAGGATCGCTGATACCGATTCGAATTCGTAACGGCTGAAGGCAGTGGTGAGCGTGGCCCCAATGCCACCCGCGCCGACCAGGCCGATGACGGCGGATTCACGAAAATTGATGTCGAGGCGGTACAGCGTCAGGCCGAGAATCCGAGGCATGACTTGGGGCAGCACGCCGAACACGACCCGGGATGGCCACGACGCACCGGCGGTGGTGAGTGCGTCGAGTGGGGCGGAGTCGATCTCTTCGACTGCTTCGGCCAGGAGCTTGCCCAGGAAACCGACGGTGGCCACCACGAGCGTCATGACACCCGCGAAGGGACCGAATCCGAACATCGCAACGAAAAGAATCGCGACGATGATTTCGTTGAACGCGCGGAACACGGCCAGCGCACCTCGGCACACGACGTAGACGGGCCCAGGCACGAGGTTTCGGGACGCGCCCAGACCGAACGGAATCGAAATCATCAATCCGACAGCCGTCGCGACGGCCGTCATGGACAGGCTTTCGAGTAGACCGGTTCGGATGTCGGGCCAGCGCGTGACGAAGTCGGGGCGCAGCCACCCGCCGAAGAGGTCGCCCGCTCGTGACATCCCTTCTCTGATCCGCCCTGGATCGACCTCGACGGTGAGCGCCGCCACCAGCAGATAGAGCGCGACCGATACCACGATCAACGTCCGAACGGCGCGGCTCTCGATACGCGGTGGGGGACGCCATGCCCGCGCGAGATCAGTCGCCAACGCGTGTCCCTTCCGAGCGTACACCGACGTACGATTCCAGCGCCTCTTCCCCGTAAACTTGCGTCAAGATCTCGTCGTTCAACGCAGACGGCGGACCGTCGAACACGATCCTGCCCGCATGCAGGCCGAGGATGCGCGGGCAGAATCGGCGGGCCAACGGGACGTCGTGGAGGTTGATGATCGCCGACAGGCCGTCTTCGGCGCACACTTCCGTGATCAGGCTCATGATCCGGGCAGAGGCAGCCGGATCGAGACTCGCGGTCGGCTCGTCTACCAGGAGAATGTCCGGGTGTTGAATCAGGGCGCGAGCGATTCCCACTCGTTGTTTCTGCCCACCCGACAGCTCATCACATCGTCGATCTTCAAGTCCGTCGAGACCCATGCGTTCGAGAAGACGGAAGGCCTCTTCGACATCGTTCGGCTCGAAGTTGCGACGAACGCTCTTCCAGAAACCGGTACGACCGAGCGTCCCGCACAGAACGTTTTCCATCACGGTCAGACGTCCGACAAGTGCATGCTCCTGGAAGATCATTCCCATCCGCAGACGCGCCTGACGGAGCTCGGGGCCAGCGAGACCCAAGAGGTTCACGCCATCGAGGATGACGGCACCCGAGGTGGGTTCCACCAGCCTATGGACCGCTCGCAGAAGTGTGCTTTTGCCGGAGCCCGACGCGCCAATGAGGCCAACGACCTCGTGGCGTTGGAGCTCCAGCGATACACCGCGGAGTACGTCCTCTCCTTTTCCGTAGCGAACGACGAGATCCTCAATCTCCAGGGCCGCCGACCCCTCGGGCGTCCGATCCGTACTCATCGGCAACCCCAGCTCGTACCCGCCGCCTGGTCGATCGTACGAATGACATCCCAATGTTTCTGGTAGGTGATCTCGATGAACCCGTCTTCCTCCTGAAACTCCGTCGCGAGAGCACTGCCCTCCCACTCGAAAGTGGTAAACGCGCGGCGCACTAGCTCGGAAAGGCCTGGATCCAGACGATTTGAGACTCCGTACCCGGTAGTGGGAAACGATTCTGAGCGATAGAGAACGCGAAGGTCGTCTCGGCTCCCGACACCTCGCGCGAGAACCTGGTCGATAACCTGATTGGCGACTGCGGCGACTTCGTAGTCGCCCTGCAGTACACCGAGTACCGAGTTGTCATGCCGTCCCGAGAACGATGGATCGAAATCACGGTCCGCCACCAGTCCGAACTCCGCCTCGAGGAGCACCGAGGGTGCCTTGAAGCCGCTGTTCGAAGTAGGGGAGGTGAACGTGAGTTTGCGACCGCGCAGATCCTCGACCTTTTCGATCCCGCTGTCACGCCGGGTGATGAGTTCCATTTCGTAACCGAAGCTGCCATCCTCCCGCGCCATCATCGTCATAGGCACGAAGCCGGCGCAGTTCACGGCGAGCGGGACACTTCCGGTGTTGAAGCCGCCGATGTGCAGTCGGCCCGCCCGCATTGCCTCGATTTGAGCGGCATTCGACTGGACGGGGAAGAAGCGAACTTCTCGGGAGACGATCCCCTCGAGATGGTCGAGGAAGCCTCGCCAGACGTCCCTGAATTGAGCCGGGTCCTCGACCGGTGTGTAGGCGAAGATCAGGACATCAGGGTCGAGCCGCAGCCGGAGATCTCCGGGCGGGTCGGCGACGAGGTCGCCATTGCGATCGCAGTAGCGAACGTCGAGATCGCCATGGGGGCAGTCTTCGATGAGCGGCCCCGCACACGCGGACAGCGTCGCGGCAAGCGGCCAGAAACGAGTTGCCCTCACGAGGTCACTTGCCGCCCGGGGGCGGCGTCCTCGGAAAAAGGTCGGGGTTGTTCGTAATGATGCCATCGACGCCTAGCTCGTACAGGTAATGCGCCATTTCGTTCTCCACCGAGTCGAAACCGCCCGGGCTGCCGGCGCGGAACGTCCACGGTACCACGACGAGGTCAAGCTCGTGCGCGAGGTCGATGACGTCGGAAGCGTCGAGCAACAACCTCTTGGCAGGTGCGATCCCGGTGGCGAATTCGGCGACACTCGCCAGACCGTCCGGAGTCATCCACTCGGCTGCTGCATCTTCCCCCCCGATGAGCAGCGTCAACGGAAGCCGGGTGCCGTGCTCGTGGCGAAGAAGCTTGAGGCTCGCCGCACTGAAGGACTGGATGACGATCGGCGTCTCGGGGTCCGCTTCTGGTTGATCCAGTTCGTGTCGAGCAAGCTCCGAGAGGAGCAGCTTCTCCATGCTGAACCCAAGGTCTCCATACACCTCCGGTGCTTTGGTCTCGATGAAAAGCCCGGCCCGACCTCGGACGGACTCGATGACTTCGGCGAGCGTCAGGATCTGGGTCCCCGCGAACGCATTGCTGAACCATGACCCCGCGTCCAGTCGGCGAATTTCGTCGAGGGTGAAGTCGTTGGCGAGCCAGACATCGACTGGCTGTCCACGTCTCTCTTCCGTTCGAAATCGAGTGGGGAAGATTTCCCGGACGTTGGTGGTGCGTTCCAGGGTCAGATCGTGGAGAGCGATCAACACTCCATCCCGGGTAATCTGCAGATCGGGCTCGACGTAGTCGGCACCCTGTTCGATCGCCAGCTCGTACGCTTCGATCGAATGTTCCGGGGCGTACGCCGAAGCTCCTCGATGCGCGACGAGGATCGGAGCGGACGGGTCGATCGTTTGCGCCTCGTCCGATCGACAGCCGGTGCCGAAGACCAACAGAGGCATGAGGACCAGGTGGACGCGTCTATTCATTAATAGCCGATACCTTCTGCCCATGGAGAGGATGGTGTTCGCCGTTCGGGCGGGTCGAAGATGGGCTGTGCCTCCACCTCGCGCTACCCGACCGGGCCGGTTAACTCACGCATGGCGCCCGTCTCGAGCGCGCCGACCTCTCGATGCTGTTCGAGCGGGACGCCCAGCGATGAGCAGAGAAGGATGGAGGCGACATCGCCGTGTGTGCATAGGATTACCGTCGCGGCGTGCTCGTCGCGGGCGAGTTCCTGCACGACCGGGCTCGCACGCTCGAGCACCTGGGCAACACTCTCGACGCCCCATGACCGATGCGTGGCGTCGAGCTGGTCCTCGGCCCACACCCGCTCGTATCGATCGTCTGGCTCCAACTCGAAGTCTCCGAAGTTCCGTTCCGACAGGCGGGCGTCGATCGTCGGGACCGTACCAAGCACTTCGGCTGCAACATCGACGGATTCCCTGGCACGGAGCAGCGGGGAGGAGACCAGCAGGACCGGCGAGTTCAGCGTTCCGACCGCCTGTGCCCGCTCGAGGGTTTCGCGCACCTGTTGCCGGCCGACCGGCATGAGGCCGAACGCATCGCCGGCGTTCGCCGAGCTGCTCGCGATCACGCGCCTTTCGTTGGCGACGCTTCGTCCGTGGCGGAGCAGGAAGAGACGCGGTGGCATGGGTAAACATCGTCGCGCCGCGGGAGGATCGCCATAGCTCGGCCACGCGTGTTTGGACCGACGTCGACGCTATGGGTGAAGTTTCGAACACCGCCGTGCGAGTAACGACCTGACCCTCTACCGCTCTTGCCGCTGCGCTGCGGGCCCTGCATTGCCGGCGCATGCCACCCAACCACACCGACTCCCCCGCGCTCCAGTTGTTAGGGTAATGTCAGAACACCTCCCACCTTGCCCTTTCGCGTGATCGTTCGACAAGATTAGAACCGTGATT
>JBDHLU010000192.1:0-5584 GCA_039656555.1 Gemmatimonadota bacterium
ATCGGAGGCGGGTTTGGCGTATCGACGAGCCGTGAGCTCGATACCATCGAGTTCCTCCGATACCAAGCGCTCGGGCATCTGCCGCGCCCACCGGAGCCCAACAGGTTTCCTCCCATCGAGTCGTTCGCGACGACCATCGCGCAAACGATTCACAGTGCCTGCCTGCGCGAAGGCCTGCCGCTGCCCCGCCTGCTCATGGAGCCTGGTCGCGCTATCGTGAGCGCGGCCGACGTGTTGCTGCTCCGGGTCGGCGCGGTCAAGACACGGTCAGGCGTTGGGACGTGGGTCATCACCGATGGCGCCGCAGGTACCGTCGCGTTTCCACTGTTCTACGAGTACCACGAGGTCTTCGTGTGTCGCGCCCCCGCTGCGCGGCGCACCATGCGGTACACCATCGTCGGACCAGTGTGCTTCAGTGCCGACTGGGTGTACCGTAACAAACCCATGCCACCCATCGTGCCCGGTGACGTGCTGGCCGTGTGCGATGCCGGAGCCTATTTCACCGTACAGGAATCCAACTTCGGGTTTCCGCGGCCGCCGATCGTGTCCGTCAACGACGGCGAGGCGAAGCTCCTCCGTCGCCGAGAGACATTCGACGACATGGTGGCCCGCGATCTCACCCTAGGAGTCGACCATGCGCGCGACCAGCGCCTCGCTGCGGCCACTAAGTCCACCTGACGCCCGTCGCGTGGCTGATGTGGCTCACCGTGCGTTCGCCGGCAGCGCCTTTTACCAGCAGGCGCTCGGTTTGAGCGACGCGCAGTTCGCGATCTATTGGCGGGCTTTCTTCAGGTTGTCCACCGTTGATCCCTCCGCCAAGGTCTACGCCATACACGAGGACGAACGCATCGCTGGGGCGATCGCGGTAGCGTTCGATGGGTTTCCCCACGCGAGACCGGTCATCGCGTTCATGGTCACGCTGCTACGCCGACTCGGGATACGCGCGTGGTTCCGCTATCTCCGGTTTGCCCTCGCGTACACATGGGTCATGCACCGTCCCGATCAGGATCGGAGACGCGAGGCCTGTGGGCTGTGGCTGTTTGTCGATCCGACGGCGACGCACTCCGGCTTGGGCTCGGCGCTGGTACGGCACGCCGCGGCAACAACGCGTCGGGACTGCGGCAAGACGTTGTACACGGGCCTCATAGACATCGGCGACGATCGCCTCGTCGCCTTCTATCGGCGTCTGGGATTCCTGGTATCGCCTCCATTCACCTTCCTGGGGTTGCGCGCCGCGACGATTTCGTGGGACTGTGCCGAGCACGACCAGGAGGGTTGACCGTGCACACCTCCGTCGTCAATCGTGTCGACCAGCTGCCACCGGCATGGGACCGCTTAGGTCATGATCCACTGAGTAGCCGAACCATGCTCGGCGTGCTCGAGCGCTCCCACCTCCCGGGAGTGACGACCCGCTATGCCCTGCTGTTCGAGGGCACACGCCTGGTCGCCGGCGCTCCCGTCGCCACAGTGGACATTGACGGCGAGCGACTCACCCATGGTGCGTTCCGGAGCTTGATCATAACCGTCCGTCGGTTTCAGCCGGGATTTCTGCACACGCGTCTCATGGTGTGTGGCACGCCATTATCCGTTGCGAATCCACCGATACGGGTCCGTGCGACAGAGCGCAACGCCGTTCTGCCGGTGCTGAGCACGGTGATGGATCAGTTGGCTCGCGAGGCGCATGCTCCATGGTGCGTCTTCAAAGAGCTATCGCGCTCTGATGTGTCGGTAACCGCCCGCGGACTCTCGTCGCGCTGGCTCCTCGCACCGAGCGAACCCACGGCTATGCTGCGCATGGTCTGGCCGACGTTTGACGCCTATCTCAGGAGTCTCCGGAGCGACTATCGTCACCGGATCCGCAAGGCACAGCGGAAGCTGCAAGCTGGGTCGGTGGACATCGAAGTCAGTCCGCTTGCTGGGGCATACCATGCCTTCGATCACGCCCTCTATGAAGCGGTATTCGACCGAGCCCACGTGCAGTTCGAGCACCTGACGCCCGCCTTCTTCGACGAACTCGGGCGCGCGTTCGGCGATGATGTGCAGTTCATTCGCTTTATACAAGGTGAACGCTGCATCGGTTGGGTGGTGATGTTGTTTGCCGACGACGTGGCCTACGACCTGTTTCATGGCATCGACTACGAGGTAGGCCGCGAGATCGACCTCTACGTCAATCAGCTCACGGAGGTGATTCGACTGGCGATCGCCCGGGGTGCATTCCGCCTCATGTTGGGACAGAGTACGGAGATCGCCAAGGCACGATTCGGGGCGACGTCGATACCACTATGGATTGCGTTACGCCATCGCCGCGCGCCGGTGACGCGCCTGTTGCGATCGGGACGGAAAGTGCTCTTTCCGCAGCGGCAGGTGCCCCATCACCGGGTCTTCAAGTGACGACACTGTCATACCCTCATCGTGACGTACTGCAGGATCTCCACAACCTGACCGGGCGTTCGTCGCCAGCCGGGAGGTGACGTCGGTCATGGGTCTGGAAGATGTGACGCCGCCTCGCCCGGCGCGAGAGCCTCAGCGCAAGGCTTCCATCATCGTCCGGGGCAATCTTCTAAAGGCTGCCCCGTTTGATTAGTGCGCGCCCGAGCCTACGTGTTCAAGATGAAATCCGTGGCTATTACCTTTGGAACGTGAAGGTAAACGTCGATCCCCCGATCGTGGTCGTGATTACCAGTGTGTTGCCGGCGATCGTGTAACTGTAGGTTTCCTCGTCGTCGGTTCCGGGATCGAACGTGACTTGACTCGTGGTCGCCGTGTAGTCGCCGCCATCGCTGCAGTTGGGGCCGGGATCGCAGAAGTCCAGCTGATCGCCCGCAACCGTATAGGTATACCCGCCGTCATCAGAGAAGGTGAACCTCAGCGTCATGCCGGCGTCCATCAAGTCAGAGCCGTCAACGACGAGCGACGTGGCGTTCCACGAGCCGAGCAATTCTGGCACGGGCTCGAACGAATCCCCACATGCGATGAAGGTCGGCGTGAGAGCCGCAAGCACGAAGAACATTGAATAGTGGATCGATCGGAACCTCTTCATTACGGGCCTCCTCGCCGTGTAATGGTCAGTCTCGGCTGGGACTAAACCTCGTGGCCACAAATTGGACGGAGGTCTTAAAGAGACCGTGAAATCACGGTGAACGTGACTTCGTTTCCATTAAAGACTGGGCTTGGAGATCGGTACGCGTCTGCCGTCAGCGGACTGACGAGTTCATTGTCCGCCGACCTGGAGGTCACTAACCAACAGGCGCTATTGTCCCGAATTCCGATATTCACGCAACAGTTTGCGGAATGATGGATGCTCGCGAAGCGGATCCCAGAGCGGATCGAGTTCGAGGATGCCGCGACTAGGGAAGCGAGACGCCCCCTATTGCTTCTCCGCCACCAGGGTCCCCACTACCCTACCCTCCTCCCGAACCGTGATGGTCGTTGGTGCCGTCGAGCTCAATAGTCCGGTAAGCTCCCAAAAGCGCAGCTCCGGCACTCCCTCCGGCGTGAAGACGCCGGTTGGCTGGACGATGAACGTGGTCATGTCGTTCCCCTGGAACGTTCCGATGGTCCACGCGTCATAGCCACCGAGCACCCAATCCCCAACGACGTACGACGAGAACGGCGTCGAGTTGGCGTTGAGAGCACGGTTGAGATACAGCTCCCAATCAAGCGTGACGTTCACTCCATCGACCACTCCGGTCATGCGGTATTCCCCTTCACGCGCGTCGTCGATGTTGCCGACCACACGCAGGTCGTTCTGTTCCGCCGTGAGGCTTCCGAAAAACCCGAACCCGCCTTCGACACTACTAATGAATCCACGACCGGTGAGGGGAGAGTTGGCCGACCGCAGATAGTCGTGGAAGTTCTGGTCGGCATAGGCGACCGTGACCGCGTACAACCGTCCGGCGTTGAAGAGATCGGGAATGGATTCGCCCGGATCGTCGAATTCGGCCTCGAATAGATTCTGAAAATCTCCCGGGAGCGTCAGCGCCGTCGAGTCGGCCCATAACTGTGTGCTCGACGCCGAGACAAACTCGGGCGATTGATCGAACACTCGCTCGCGGACCTCTATCGTCAGCACCCGTCCCTCGATGGGGTCGACCTCGACTGCAAGGGTATCGACATCGCGGTTGAACTCGAGCGGAGGCCCGGGCATCGCTACTGACCCGCCGGCAGTACGCATTACCATCCCATTGGTGCCCGGCATGATGGTCCGTGCGGTCACCAGGTCGCCGTTCGCCACGATTCGCAACTCGAGCGTGTCGCCGGGCCGCATAGTCGGACACACCGCCGGCGACCAGTAGATGCCCGGCTGGATCCGATCTGGTGGCCCCAAGCTCTCCAACATGTCGACAGTGGATCCGCACGGATCAGCCGGAAAGTTCAGATTCGTCAACGTGACTGTGGCGCCTTCGACTGGAACGGCTGGCGGGTTCGATCCCGGAATGAACGATGGCTGGCCCAAATTTTCCGTGCCGTTGAACGTCCGCTCGATCAACACCCATTGCTGTTGCTGATCGGGACGCGCCACTCCTTGAACGACGACAATCGACGACGCCGTCGGAACGTTCACCTCGTCGAGTTCGCAGCCGAGTTGTGCGGCACCGACTGCCGCAAACAGGACCCATCGTGCGCGCAGCATCAGAACTCGAACTCCAATCCAAAGCTCGGAATGAAGGGCAGCTGCGAAACGCCCTGCCGCGTGCCCGGACTGCTCGTGTAATCGAAGATGTAGAAAAAGATGTTCCCGCGGTTGTACAGATTGACAAACTGCAGGAACGGCCTAATAGACCCACCGAAAACACTTGCCTCCCATCGGAAACTGAGGTCGAGCCGGCTGTAGTGTGGATACCGTGCTCGGTTCAGCCGCGGGTCGGCGATCGGTTCGTTTTCGGACTCTTTGAACCCGTTCGCCCCAACGATGTACTCGCGATGGCTCCACTCACCGAGCACTTCCGTGTACGGCAACGGCGACCCATATCCCCATCGTAGGCTCATGCGGCTGCCGAGTGGCCCGGGGCCGTTGACCACCAAGTTCAGAAAGTGCCTGCGGTCGTGCGCCGGGGCGAACTCCTGCATCGGGTCTCGCCGCGTGGATTTTCCAAGGCTGTACGACAGCCACCCGTTCCAATTGCCGGTGAATTTTCTGAGCAGGAAGTCGACGCCCCATGCATCTCCATCCATAACGATGAATTCGTCACCCTGAACCTTGTTGTCGTCCGCGATGTTGTAGTTCAACACATTGCTGAATGTCTTGTGGTATCCCTCGATGGAAAGCGACAGACTCGAAGAAAACCACCGCTCGAATCCGAGGACGATATGGTCCGCCCGTGCCACCGGCGTCGCACTGTCGGCGCCGATCCAAAAGTCCAGGAACGACCATGGAGAATTGTGGTCGCGGAGTGAGTGAATCGGTTGGTAATAGCGCCCCGCCGAACCGGTCAACGCGAAGTCGTCGCTCAAGAACACCTTGGCCGCGAGCCTCGGCGCAACAGTGACAACATCGGCACCCCCCTGCACCGCCTCAATGCGGACGCCCGGCCGCAGCAGTAACCAATCGTCTGGCCGCCACTGGTCGTCAACGAACGCGGAC
>JBDHLU010000193.1:0-5565 GCA_039656555.1 Gemmatimonadota bacterium
TACGCCACACTCGCCGCGTGCTCGATTCTCGCGGGCCTGCTGGTCTACCGATACGACCTCTACGACCGAGAGCCGTGGTACATGGCCCTTATCGCGGTCGGTTTGGGCGCGATCGCGATGCTCGCCTTGAGTGAGATCGAAACATGGACACTCATCAACCTCATCACCGCAACTCCGAGAAACATCGCGATCGTCGCCGCGACGCACGAAGAACTCGCCAGACTTCTCATCGTACTGGGCATCGCGATTGCCGCACCACGTCACTTCAACGATCCGATGGATGGCCTCGTCTATGGCTCGTTCGTCGGCCTTGGCATGGCGATTACCGAATCAGTCTTCATCATCCAAGAGTCAGTCGGCACATTGAACGCCTTGCCACCGTCCGAGCCAGTGCGAATCCTCGGGCATTTAGTCTTAGGGGGGATCACGGGGTACGCGATTGGTCCACTCCGCATCAAACACTCGGACTGGCGACCACGGCTCGTTGGTTGCGTGGGATTCACACTGGCATGGCACTTCACGTGGGACTGGATCGCCTTCACGGCGATTGCGCGCGGTTCCATGACATGGCCGGAAACGATCGCAGGCGTGGCACTGATGTTGGCTGGCCTCCTCTTCTACGGGTCACTCGTCGCACGAGGGTCGCGCGACTCACGCGATGCACTTGCGCCTGACTCCACCCGGCGTGTCTGGGGTTGGCCGTTCACGATGCTTCGTAGGTAGGCTACCTCACTACGGCGCGAGCAGGACAAACAACACTTCACTCAGCTTAACGGCCGCATCACCAGTTGGCCACGCCAACAGTAGCTCACAATACATGCGCATGTACTATTCGCAATGCTCCATATCGCCATGACACCGAGCCACGCAAACCGATACCACCGACCATGAACAGCGCATTTACATTCGCGCTGCTCGCAGCAGGGGCTGCCGGCGTCGGCGATTTTTTCGGAGGCTTGGCGACACGCCGAGCCGGGGCGATCTCGGTGATGTTCTTGCTGCAGTGTGTCGCCATCGTCGCCCTCATACCGACGGTCGCGTTGTTTCCGACGACCTCGGTCGGAGCACCCGATCTTCTTTGGGGTGCCGCCGCAGGCGCTGCCGGCAGCATCGGGTTGGCACTCCTGTACCACGGATTGGCGTTCGGTCTGATGAGTTCGGTCGCGCCGGTCACCGCAGTCACCGCAGCAGCGGTCCCCGTCATTGCCGGTGTATTGCTGGGAGAACGTCCCTCGTTCCAACAAGCGCTGGGAGTTGGTCTCGCGATCATCGCGATCGGCCTCATCACGCGCGACCCCCTCCCCTCGGAATCGATCGCCCGCCCGACCTCCAAACAATTTGCAACAGCCGTCACAGCCGGCGTCATGTTCGGAGCGTTCTTCGTGATGATCTCCTTCGCCGATCCCGCTTCCGGGGCGTGGCCCCTGCTCGCATCGCGCATCGCCGGAGCTGCGTTGTTCGTGACGGTGGGAGTAGTCACCGGCACCAGCCTTTGGCCAGTGCGCGAGGCAGTGCCCATCGCCATGACGGCGGGAGTGCTCGACGTATCTGCGACCGTGCTCTTTCTTATGGCCGTCTACTCCGGACCGCTGGCGTTGGTTGCGGTGCTAGCTTCGTTCTATCCCGTTGGGACGGTGCTTCTAGCTCGCATCTTCTTGCGCGAGCGATTTCCAGCGACGCGCACAGTCGGATTTGGGTGCGCGATACTCGCTGTCTGGCTGATCATCATGCCGTAGCTCGGCAACGCCACAAGCACCGGGGTCACCCTTAAACTGTCCCGGGGCAACCCTGACCAGCCACAGAGCAAGCCGTCTCCGTCGCAGAGTAAGCCGTCTCCGTCGCAGAGTCAGCCGTCTCCGTCGCAGAGTCAGCCGTCTCCGTCGCAGAGTCAGCCGTCTCCGTCACAGAGCAAGCCGTCTCCGTCGCAGAGCAAGGCGTCTCCGTCGCAGAGTAAGCCGTCCCCGTCGCAGAGCAAGCCGTCTCCGTCGCAGAGCAAGCCGTCTCCGTCACGAAGTTGGTCGACTCTGCCTCGAAGTTGGTCAACTCTGCCTCGAAGTTGGTCAACTCTGTCGTGGGTTCGGCGCGTACAAGGTTAGATCCAGCCATTGGACTCCTCGCCCGACGGCGCACCTGGTCCTATCTTAGCGCACGAGCGTCCACCAGTTACCTCCCGACCTTCACGTGTCAGAGGTGTCGATCAACCTTAGGAGTCGTGATGTACGTCGGAAAGCTCATCATATCTGTGGCAACCGGAATGTTTGCCCTCGCTACCGTGACCCAGCCAGCCTTCGCACAATCGGTGTTTCCAACCGGCACGACGATCTACGATCCGGCTCAGGCCCACAGTAGTTATGTCTTGATTTCGGATCACAGTGCGGTTGGCAGCCACTCGAGTGCGACGGTCAGGGCGGAGGGAGAAGGCCGGAGCCCGGGCGACGTGCGACTCATCGACATGAATGGCAACGTCGTACATACGTGGGAGGTCGCTCCCTACTTCAACAAGCGTAGCCGGCTGCTCCCCAGTGGAAACCTGGTGTACGTTGGTCCCAACAAGACGATCTATGAATACGATTGGGACGGCAACGTGGTGTGGACCCATGAAGGCATCGGGTCTATGAACGACATGCGCATTCTGCCCAATAACAACAGACTGCTCATCGCCCACGAACCAATACCCGACGAATTCCAGCAACAGGTGAAGGATGTCGAGATTGCCCCATGGTGGCCACCTCGATACCGCGGCAGCGGCGAGACGCAATTGGGTGCCGACCTGTACGAAATCAATCTGGAAGGCGAGGTCGTCTGGGAGTGGCACGCGCACGACCATCTCGACCTCAACCTGTTCTCGCCGGCGACGCCTGAAGGCGATTGGCTGCATGTCAACTCGGTGGCCCCGTTACCCGAAAACAAATGGTACGATGCCGGCGACGAGCGGTTCAGGCCGGGCAACATTTTGCTCAACGCCAGAAACATCAACATGATCTACATCATCGACAAACAGACCAAAGAGATCGTCTGGGAAGGGACGCACGACTACAAGGGCGGTATGGCCCACGCCCACGAGGCGGAGATGATCGAGAAGGGACTCCCCGGGGCCGGCAATATCATTCTATTCGACAACGGTCTCTTCACTCGGCATCGGACCCACACGGGTCAGACCTTCATCGTCGAGATGGATCCGATCACGCAAGAGATCGTGTGGATCTACGAAACGAATGGGTATGCCAACCTGAAGTTCTTCAGCAAGAGTATGGGAACGCAGCAGCGTCTTCCCAATGGCAATACGTACATCGCTGAGGACAACACGGGCAGGCTTTTTCAGGTGAGGCCTGATGGCGAAATAGTCTGGGAGTACATGAACCGAGGCGGCACCACTCGTCCATCGGTGATCCCGTACGATTTTACACCACAACTACGGGCGATGCCGAGACCGGAAGAGCTGCGGGTGACGCCGCCGAACAATCTGGAGTGGCATCTTGCGCCCGATATCCACCGCGAGAGGGGCGAGCCTTAGGGGCTTTGTTGTTGGAGCCTTCCAAAACACACCCTCGGTGCGTTGCTATGTCGGGAGAGTCGTGTACCCTGAGGGGATGAGTGCCCCATCCAATCGAGAGGTAGAACGTTCGATGTTGACACTGGATATCATATCCGACGGTCACCTGGTACGCGCGTTACTCGTCGCACTTGTCGCGACCGGTTGCGCTGCCGAAAGTGAACCTCCGGCGCAGTCCGAAGCCGCCCGAGGTCCGAGGACTCAGCCCGGAACGGAGATGGGCGCCTTCACGCCGAGCCAGCATCCCCTCTACGATGGTCGCTTCATTCTCACCGGCGCTCATGTCCTCCAGGTCGGGACCTTGGATGACGCGTCTCCCTGGGACCACATGGGGGACGATGGAAACGACCTCCGTCCGGTTGGTGGGACGATCGAGATCGATGTGGACGAGAAAGCGAATACCGGCACGTTCCGCGCCGAGCTGGACCTACCCGAAGGAACGTACGTCGTGGAGATGGACCGTTTCGAGGAATTCTCGCCTTGCCACGACGGGGGAGTTGCGGCTTGGCTCTTCGAGCACGGGGACGCCGGCTGCGGCGATGCGAACTGGCCGAAGAGCATCCTGTACGTGGCCGGTTGGGGTTGGGGGAACGCGACTCTGGATGGCGAGCCGCTGCACACCGACTACCAGATCCACTTCATGGTCACACAGGGCATGCGGAACCGTGAGACGTTCGCCGTCCTGTCAGACAGCACCGGGGCGAGTGGCGCGGGGGCCGTGAACCCGGCGGCAATGCAGATCGACTTCTACATCCGGAGCCCCGAAAACGACGACGCCAACCACCCATCACGGAAAGTCTTCGATCACTTCTTCGCCATGGAAGTGACGTGGCGTTAGAGTCCCTTCCACCCCCCTTTGGTCCGAACGGCCACGGCACCCACGAGTCCTTCGAGCGCCTTTTTCCCACCGCGAGTTGGCCTATCGTGGGCGGCCACATGAACCCACCTTGAATGGGTCCTGACCCGTAATGCCACATATGCCCGACGCCGCGCAGATTCACCGGGAAGCAACCGTGGTGGACCTACACGCCCACCCATCCACGAAGACATACTTCGGCAACGCCAAACTCGCCCAGCGACAAGCTGCGAAAAAGGGATTCAATCTCACTCGTCTCCGCACGAGTCACGCGTCGCTGGTGGAAGGTGGCATCGACGTTCTCTGCTCTGCCATCTACGTGCCCGAACAGAATCTCAAGAAGGACTGCTGGGTGTTCGAACTCGGCGGCATCGTCATTCCCAAGCTCGATGATGCCCTGAACCATCCTGCCGAACACACCGCACGCGCAATGCTGCAGCAGATCGAGACAGAGGTTGCGACGGTAAACGCCACCGACCCAACTCGTCGCATGGCGATCGTCAAGAACAACGAGGAGCTGGACCGAGCGGTTGAGCGTGGTGACATCGCGGTTATTCACACGCTGGAAGGTGCCCATCCCCTCATGGGCGACCCGGCCAACGTGGCTACTTTCAAGGACCTCGGCGTGGCGCTCATCACCCTCGCGCACTTCTACCCCAACCAGGTGTCACCACCCGTCGAAGCGATACCGGACGATTTCTTTCTCCGGGCCCTCAACTGTTTCACGTTCGAAGAAGACCTCTCGCTGGGGCTTCTTCCACAGGGGCCGGCCGTCGTCGAGGCGATGTTCGATCACGGCGTGATCGTCGACCTGACCCACAGCACACCGGTCGCGCGGCAGGAGGTTTATGAGCTCCCGAATCCGAAGCACCGCCCACTGGTCATGACGCACGTGGGAGCCAAGGCCATTCGCGAGGTGAACATGAATCCCTCCGATGATGAGATTCGCACTATCGCGGAAACCGGCGGCGTGATTGGCGTGATCTTCTACAACTACTGGCTGACCCATGCCGACGTGGCCTCGCTCGATGCCGACACGCTGGCATTCGTCCTCAATCACGTGCGACACATCGTGAACGTCGGTGGCGAAGACTGCGTGGCATTCGGGTCGGACTTCGATGGCATGACCGACCCGCCCGACGATCTCAAGGAACCC
>JBDHLU010000194.1:0-5476 GCA_039656555.1 Gemmatimonadota bacterium
CAAGGGTCAGAAGCGGCCGCGGCGTGAACGAGATCCGACTCGATGGCATCCTCGACGAGCCCGCCTGGCGAATTGGCCAACATATCGAGGCGCTCACGATGTTGGAGCCCATCGAGGGAGGCGACCTGGTGGGGACCACCGAGGTCTTCATCCTTGCCGGCCCCGAGAACATCGTCATCGGCGTGATCGCGCACGATCCCGATCCGTCGGGAATTGTGAGCTACTCCAAACGGAGAGACGCGCCCCTGTCGAACGAGGACCACATCAAGTTGGTCCTCGACCCGTTTCTCGACGGGCGTTCGGGATTCGTGTTCGCCGTAAATCCAGGGGGTGCCCGGTTCGACGCTCTGGTGTCCTCTCGCGGCGAACGCGACGACCCGCGCTGGGACGGCATTTGGGAAGCTGCCACCTCCCGCACTGACGACGGGTGGGCCGTGGAGATTCGGATCCCGCTCCAGACGCTCATCTTCAATGGCCGACTGCGTGAGTGGGGGTTCAACATAGAGCGACGAACCGAGCGACTCCAGGAGGTGAGCCGGTGGGCCAGCCCGATCCGCGACGCCAGGATTACCCAGACGAGTCGTGCCGGCCGACTCACGGATCTACCACAATTCACGACGGGTCTCGGCCTCACGCTGCGACCAGCGGTCGTGACCGACATAGAGAGGCAATTCGGTACATCGACCCAGGGCTCGGTGGAGCCGAGCCTGGACATGGCCCAACGCATCGGTCCCAACGTCACGCTGATCGGCACCATCAACACCGATTTCGCCGAGACTGAGGTAGACACTCGGCGCACCAACCTCACACGCTTCAACCTGTTCTTTCCCGAGAAGCGGACGTTCTTCCTGGAAGGCTCCGACATCTTCGACTTTGGGCTCGGTCTGTCGTCGGGCTTCAGACCGGATATTGTGCCGTTCTTCACACGCCGTATCGGGTTGTACCAGGGGGAGCAGGTGCCGATCATCGCGGGCGGAAAGGTGAGCGGGAAGGTCGGCAACACGAACTTCGGCGCCCTAGCCACGCACACCGGGCGCGTGGATTCTCTCGTCGCACCAACCAACATGGGGGCCGTGCGCGTTCGACAGAACATCTTCCGGGAATCTACCGCCGGGCTCATCGCGACATTTGGAGATCCCGCAGGAATTCCGAACAGCTATTTGGTGGGCGGGGACTTCACATACCAAACATCGCGCCTGTGGAACGACAAGAATTTCCTGATCGGGGTATGGGGTCTTGTCACCGATCGGGCTGGGCTCACCGGCGACCGCACCGCATTCGGAGCGAAGATCGATTATCCGAACGATACATGGGACATCGCGCTCACCTACAAGCGCATCGGGGACAACTTCGATCCATCGCTCGGATTCGTGCCGCGCCGCAATGTGCAGATCGCGTCGGGCGGCGCCAACTACCGCTGGCGCCCGGGATGGAGCTGGCTGCGTTTCATGTTCTTCGAATTGCAGCCCCTGTTGGTGACCGACCTCGGTGGCCAATGGGAAAGCTACCGCGTGTTCACAGCACCGGTGAACTGGCGGTTCGAGAGCGGCGAGCGATTCGAGTTCAACATTGTGCCGCAGGGCGAGCGCTTGTCCGAGCCATTCGAGATCGCCAACGGGGTAGTCATCCCCCCGGGGTCCTACGACTTCACCAGGTATCGGCTCGAGGGCGACATCGCGTCCAAACGGAAGATCAGCGGGCGTGCATCATGGTGGTTTGGACCCTTCTACGACGGCACGCTCCACCAAGTCGAGTTGCGACTCAACATCAATCTGGTAGAGCTGTTCACGTTCGAGTTGAACTCCGTCCGAAACATTGGCAACCTGCCCACCGGTGATTTTACCCAACAGCTCTTTGGTGGCCGAGTTCGAGTCAACGTCTCCCCGGATCTCGACATCAGCAGCTTGGTGCAGTACGACAACGAATCGCGTATCCTGGGTACGAACACGCGGATCCGTTGGACGTTCAATCCCTACGGGGATCTCTACGTGGTATACAACTACAACGCATTGGACGAAGCGACCGGACTCCGTCTCGAATCCAATCAATTACTGGTGAAAGTGCAGTACGCCTTCCGGTACTGACGGCGGTCAGAACACCACCCATTCGAAGCCAAAACGCGCCGTCTCGGACTGAATGGGCACATCGTTGTTATCTACCGTCCGCCCGAACCGTAAGAAATCGTACTCGGCCGTCACCTTCCAACGGGCCGACGACGGCCCGACACTGACACCGAAACCAACCTGATAGGAAAGGCCGGCACTCCCGCCACCACTGAACTGGGAGACCGGGATCAATGCGCCCCGCACATAGAAGTCGGCTGCACTCGCGAGCCGCTGCGCGACACGCGCTCCGACACTGAATCCACCAATGTCCTGCGCAGCAAACTCCGGATCGATTCTGCGCCGAACGTATCCAAGTTCTACGGCAACCACTGGGGCGAGGGCATACCGAGCATGCAGTTGACCCTCCAGGACTTTGTACGCCGGCAATGTTGGATCGGCCTGAGGCGTGGTGGACGCATAAGATCCCAAGGCCTCGATGACAATCTTGTTGGTGACCGTGACGTCCGCACCGAGCGCTCCTCCAAAGCCGCTCGCCCGGTTGGCGGCTGCGACTTCATTGTACGTGCCCATGAGACCGTAGACACCGACCGTCAACGTCTGCGCAGAGACAACGGTCGGCACGACAGCCAAGAGCGTGCACGCCAATCGCGCGCCGGTCATGGTGTCACCACTTGGACGACCGACAACCGCACGCGCCGTCGGATCTCATCGTTCTGAGCGGCGATCCGCTGATTCTCCGCTGCGATTTGTTGACGAATCAACGCGTTCAACTGGATCGCTTCGGGAATGGGCTGCGGCTCGGGCTTCCGCAGGGAAAGCGCCAAGCCAACGCCCAGCGCCGACACGCTTACGGCAATGAGCTCGCGACGTGAGCCACTGAGGTCCGAATCGCTGAGGGCCAGGGCCGCACCGGCACCCAACCCGGTGAGCAACGCAGACACGCCCAACGGCCGCCAGTCTCGGGGCGGCATGCGGCTCTCGGAAACGAAGTCGAACCCGTCGATCCGGTCTACATGTGCGACGGTATCCACGACAGAATGCCCCACCTGGATCTGCCCGACCGCCGCATATTGGCTGCGCTGGTCTTGCACCTCGACGATGACCTGGTAACCGCCAGCAGGCAATGGCAAGTCATCGATAACCGCGTCCCAGTCGAGTCGTCGATTACCGGGATCGACGAGTTGAGAGTCGATCATGACGTTCAATCCGTTCCCAATAACCCGAACACGGGCGCGCGCCGGCCGAGAAACCTCGTAGTGTAGCGTGAGTCGTCCGTCCCCCACGATGAAGGACGCACTGTCGATGAGCACGTGACGCACCACGAGTACCTGGCCGAACGCCCGCGTGTAGAGGTTGACCAATCGCTCAGGGAATGCCGCATCGTCCAACTCGCGTTCCGGATCCAACACGATGAGTTGTTGCAAGGCTTGCACGGCCTGGTCAGTCGAGTCCAACCCGCCAAGCGAGTACCCGATGATCTCGAATGCGACCGCCAACGCGTCCTCAGTGAGGTCTTCATTCATTGCCTGACGGGCTAACGTCAATGCTCGAGGGAAATCCAACTCCTCAAAGGCACTTTGTGCTTGCGACAACGTCGCACTCTGTCCGATGAGCGTGCTTCCACCGAAGACGAACAGCGCGATAAGGCACTGTACTAGGCGGCGGGCCGTCATTGCCCCTCGATCAGGATGTACGTCCTACGGGTGGGATTGCCAGGGGTGATATCGACGGTATCGACGGCGGTGACATACCCAACGCGCCGGATCTCGATCACGTAACGACCAAGCGAGAGTTCGTGACGGGTAATCGGGCTGTCACGCAGTTCGACGCCGTCGATGTACACCGTTCCCCATGGCCGGGCGATCACCGTGAGGAACCCCGTCGTCGGCGCTGCCGGCTGTTGGGTTTCCGGAGCGACTGCGACCGGCGTTGGAGTCGTTACCGGCGCAGATGGCGTCGAGTCCGGCGTTTGGGTTGAAGACCCAGCCGATGCTTGCGTCGACGAATCGTTCGAATCGACGACGTTGAGCCCGACATTTGCGGCTCCGGAATCGATGGAGGTCGCGACCCCAATTCCACCGCTCTCGATCGGTGGCGCTGGCTCATTGGTCAACACCGCCCACGCGCCGAGACCCACAACGGCGAGCGCGGCCGTACCGCCGAAGCCTTTGATGAGCCGGTTTTTGCGACGTCTGCCCGCGGTACCCGCCAGGATCGGTGTTTCCTTCGTGAAGGTGTCACGATCTTCGTCTTCATGCACCCTGATGTTGTGCAACCTCGGTGGGCTCGCCGCCTCCACTGGATGCTCCGGCCACACGGCAGTCGCGAATGCCTCCATCGTGTCGAACCGATCCATCGGTTCCTTCTGCATTGCGCGGTGAACCGCCTCGGCCAGGAAGTCGGGACAGTCGGGACGGATCGTCGTGATCGGATCTGGGTCCTGGTAGATTTGCTTGTAGATCAGTTGGTGCACGGAATCGTCGGTGAATGGAAGCCGCCCCGCAAGCATCTGGTACCCGACCACTCCCAGCGCGTATTGATCGGTGCGCCCATCAACGGAGAGTCCCTTCGCCTGTTCGGGACTCATGTAGGTCGGCGTTCCGATCATCTGGCCGGTGGCCGTGTACTGGGTATCTGCGCTTGCAGCCTTGGAGATCCCAAAATCCGTGAGGAGGGGGCGGCCGGCCTCATCGATCATGATGTTGGCTGGTTTGACGTCGCGGTGGACAACGCCGCGCTGATGCGCATGACCGAGCGCGCACGCCGATTCCCAAATCACTTTCTGGATGCGATCGATATCCGCCGGGCCCTTTGCCATCTCGTCCGACAGATCCGTTCCCGGCACGTACTTCATGCAAAAGAACAGCAGATCCCCTTCGTCTTCGACGGAATAGATGGGAACGATGTTGGGGTGATCCAGTTTCGCGGCGGTCCGCGCCTCGCGGACGAACCGCGCGGAGAACTCCTCGTCGAACGACAATCCCGGCGGGAGGACCTTGATGGCTACGTGACGATCGAGCTTACGCTCGCGTGCGAGAAACACCGCACCCATCCCACCGCGACCGAGCATGCGCTCGATCGCGTACGTATCGCCGACGGTTTCCTGGAGTTTGGTTTGAATGGCGGCCATCTGGCCGGTGGCTTTACCGCCAGTTGGATCGTTCATCGCCGTTGGGCGCTGGGAGTTGGTGCCACAGCGGGCCCGACGACGAAGTCACGGTGAACGTATCTCATCAAAGTGGAGTTACGGCGCGCTTGTAACAGTGTCAAGCAAACCAGACCAATTACTCAGATCCTCCGCCAGCGGCGGGAGTCAGGCTCACTGTCAGGGTGACATTCTCGGCAGGATACGCGTTGCTGTTGCGAACCAGAAGCAGATAGTCACCCGGTGGCAACGACACGGACTGATT
>JBDHLU010000195.1:0-5456 GCA_039656555.1 Gemmatimonadota bacterium
TGGGGCCCCGTCTGAGGGTAGGTCGCCCCTCGCGCTCTATTTTTTTGCGATAACGCAGTTCTTCCGCGGGATGACCGCCTGAACGAAACCAACAAGAGGTAGGTTTCGGCTGTGGCTGAACTCAGGTACCGGTTCCGCAAAATGCTCATACTCCGGGCGTCCGTCGAAAACGGGGCGTCGGTCGGTTGGCAGGGTCAGTACATATCCGGATGCGCCAGCAACGGACTGCTTACTCCTGTGTGAGGTGGAAACGTCGTTACAAAGCCCTATGAGGATGCAGCTCTGATCGTTGGTCGGCTAGGGTGGGATTGGGACACGAGGTGCAGCTTTGGGGACATTTGGTGTGCTGACTCCGGCGGGCGCAGCTGCTGCAGTTCGGACGCCAACCGGTAGGGACGGTCTTCTGAAACCCACCCGGGCGAGACCGTCGCCGGGATTTGGCACACCATTGGCACACAAGCGCAAAAAAGGAGCGGTCATTCTCGGACCGCTCATTTCGTAACTGCTTCAGTTTTCGAGACTTACTGTAGTCGGGACGGCGGGATTTGAACCCGCGACCCACTGAACCCCATGGTGGGCCTAGTTTCCAACCTTCGCCTTCAACTCCTCGAACCACTTCAATACCCCTACGCTGTCAACGGACTGGTCTCCGGGTTTCACCATCACGAATTCATCACCGGACGGATGAATATCGTAGTTCGCGCGGCCAGTAGCTCGCGCGTACGGCGCACTCGAGAAGAGGACGGCTCGGTCGCGCACCGCGAACCCCGGCTCTGTTTCCACCGCGGCGGCGACGAGATTGTCCCCGGAGCGAAAGTAGATCTCGCGGCCATCAGGTGACCAGACGGGCTCGCTTCCCCCGCCTGCAGACACCATCCACTTGCCCGTCGCCTCCGGAAACCGCCTGACATACACCTCCTCTTGGCCCGATTCATTCGATTGGTACGCGAGCCAGTTACCGTCGGGTGACAGCGTGATGGCACGCTCACTGTCCGGTGTCCGAAGAAACGGAGTCGGCGCTTGGCCGCGATCTCGCGGGAACACCCAGATATCTGAGTACGTGTCTGGGTGGACTTCCCGGAACGCACCGAGGCCCCCATGGCGCGGCCACGCGACGCCCCACTGGATGTGCTCCCGAACGAGCATCGGTTGCGCTTCGCCCCCGCCATCCGCCGCACGGGCGTAGAGGTCGCGATCGCCACCCGCACCCCGTGCGGAGCTAAAGGCAATGGAATCACCATTCGCGAACCACACCGGATACCGGTTCGCACCTACGAACGTCAGCATGGTCGAGACGTCTTGGTCCACGTCGAGGACCCAGATGTTCTCATTACCCTGCGAAATGTCGCGGTACGCGATGCGGTCCCCACGGGGGGAGAATCGCGGGCCCTGGAGACCCGGAAGCTGATCGAAGAGCAGCCGCTCCTCTCCTTGTCGACTGACCAACGCCAGCCTTTGGGGTGCCAGCTCCCCGCGGAGGTAGACCAGCGTCCCCGTCTCCGAAACCGCGTACTCGGCGGTGGCGCCGGTACTCCTCACAATCACGTCTTCGATCAGTGATACCGGGTTCCCGTGCAACGCCAACCGATCGTCCTCCAACTGGACTGCCAAGAGCGAGCCCTCCGCCGTCGCGTAAAGCATCACCCCCGGCTCCACGTATCGAGGCGCCGTTCCACCGGTGAATCGGTGGATCTCATGCGTCACGAGCGAGAGTGCTGCAGTTCTCGACGTTTCGGCACTCCCGCTGTAGGTGGAGAAGAGCACGACATCTCCACCTGGGATGGCGTGGGGCCACCGGTGCGAGGTTTCTCCCTCCGAGGTGTTGGGAATCGTGAGCGTGTCCAACGGGCCACCAGCAACGGCCACGCGCATCAATCCTCCATTCGATTGGGCGAAGATGATATGATCATCGGCCGTCCACGTCGATCCGCGGTTGCTGGCCGCCCTGGCGATCTGCAGGGGTGTCCCCCCGGCGAGGCCCGACCGCTTGAGGTTGCCTCGTTGATAGAATCCGACCGAGGCACCGTCCGGCGAGAAGAACGGATAGTACGCGCCCTCGGTCCCCGGGAGTGGTCGAACCTCGAATCCATCCATCGCGCGGACGAAAAGTTGGTTTCCCGGCCCTCGATAGACGATGTGCTTACCATCGGGGGACACGGCCATGGACCGGCCACTCCGCGATGCCGAGAGCGACGCATCGAGAGGGAGGTTGATCGAAAAGCGTACGGTCTGCGGCGCGGGTGAAGATCGAACCCAACCCGCAATGGCGACACCAGCAACGACCACCAATGCCGCGGAAGTCGCGATAATGGAGAGGTTCCCTCGCCGTGTCGCCTGACTCGACGATCCCATGGTGGCGACGGGCTTGGGATCCTGGAGCGCCTCGACAAGTTTCGCCGCCGAGGGGAACCGATCGGCCGGCAACTTCTCCAACGCCTTCGCCACCGCCGCGGCCACATTCGGCGGTACCGTCTTCCGCGCCTTTGTCACGGGAGCCGGCTCTTCGGTCACGATCTTCGAGATGATCTGCTGCGCGTTGCCGCCGATGTGCGGCGGGTCACCTGTCAACATCTCGTACAACACGGCACCGAGCGAGTACACGTCCGATCGACCAGTGATGTCCTTCTCCGCCGTTGCTTGCTCGGGCGACATGTAGTGGGGCGTGCCAAGGCTCAAACCCGTCTCCGTCATCCGGCCACCCGCCGCCGCACTCACCGCCAACGCGATCCCGAAATCCGCCACCATCGGGCGTCCGTCCTGCAGCAAGATGTTCTCGGGCTTGATATCGCGGTGGATTACGTTGTGACCGTGTGCGTAGTCGAGTGCGTCCGCCACCTCTGTCGTGATCTTGATGGACTCGTCGATGCCGAGTTGCTTCTCGCGATCTAGCTTCGCGCGCAACGTCTCGCCCTCGATGTACGGCATCACGTAATAAAGGAAAGAGTCCGCTTCGCCCGAATCGAACAGCGGCAGGATGTGCGGGTGCTGCAGACTCGCCGTCGTCGTGATTTCTTGGACGAATCGCTCGGCGCCGAGGACTGCGGCGAGTTCGGGTCGTAACACCTTGACCGCAACTTTGCGTTTGTGTTTGAGATCCTCGGCGAGGTAGACCGTGGCCATGCCGCCGGCACCGAGTTCGCGCTCGATGGTGTAGCGGTCAGCGAGCGCCGCGGTGAGGCGGGAGGAGACGTCGGTCATGGACGCTCACCCATTCGCACACGCAACTCACTGAACCAGTTAGCCGCAATCACAAGCGCCGCGTCAGCGTCCTGCAACCCGCCGAACATGACAAACGACCCATCAGGATGCACGTCGTACTGCCGGAAGAGCTCGTATCGAGCGAACGAGCCGCTGAAGATCTCCGAACGTCCCGTCACAGTAAAGCGATCACCGGTCGTGAAAGTGGCTGCCATCAGGGCGTCACCCGCCCAATAGAAAAGACGTTCGCCATCTGGGCTCCAGAGGGCTTCGCTGCCGCCGCCTTCCGATACCTTCTCGATACTCGATACCGTCGGGAACGACGTTACGTACACTTCGTTCGTCCTCGTTTCATTCGAGGTGTACGCCACCCACCTCCCGTCAGGTGACACCTTAGCAGCAAACTCATCATAGGAAGGGTTCGCGAGAAACGGTGCGAGTACGGTGTCTCCAGGCGTGAGGATCATCAAATCACGGCCCAAGCCGGTAACAGGATTGGTGCGGACGAGGACGCGGCCATCTGGGAGGACTGCCTGTGGCATTTCGTAGCCTGCGATGGCTGCAAGGTGTTCAGGTTCACCGCTCAGATCGGCCCGCCGGCGGTAGACATCGATATCACGAGCACCTGCCTGTCGACTCGCGAAGTAGATCCACTGTCCGTCGTTGGACCAATTCGCGTAGCGCGAGAGATCCTCAGTGTACGTCAGCCGTCGGCGAATCTCGAGTTGCCGGTCGAAGAGATAGATGTCTCGTCCCCGGCCCATCGGCCCATCCTCAAACGCGATGAAGCGTCCGTTGGGTGAGTACTGGGGACCGGGATAGCTGAGGGCCTGCGCAGCAATCGCGGTCGCGAGGCCGGACGGATCGACGTCCAGTAATGAGGATCTGGTATTAGCAACGCCAAGCGTGGCGACGAACCCCGTCTGTGAAACGGCAAGCTGCGTCGCACCACCGCTGAACGTCGCGCTTCCACCTGCGACAGCCACGCCCTCGAGGACCGAAGCCGGCTCTCCAGTTACGCTGAGCGAAGCGAGGTGGAAGGGAACCGCCATGACTCCTCCATCGGGGTGTCCGTACACGAGATGCTCCGTACGGAGGTAGTGCGCATGCGTCCCCTGCAGACCAAGCGGTTGGACACTCCCTGTCTGTAGGTTTAGCAAGGCGATCTGCGCCGTCGAGAGATCGGGATACAACGTGACCAGTGCCGTGAGATCGTCGGGAAGCAGTTCGGGCCACAGCAACCTCGGGTTTGCGTTGTCGGTGCCCGGCACGAGCACCGGGCGACCACCGGCCTCCGGTACGATGAAGATCCCAGATTTAGTCACCGCAGCCTTTGCGAAAGTGATTTGCCCGTTGGCACTCCAATTGAGCTGCTTGGCGTCCGAATCGCGGGCAATCAATTGTGATGGCCCTCCATCAACCGGGACTCTCTTGAGGTCGCCACCTTGCACGAACGCGATCCAGTCACCTGCGGGATCGAACACCGGGTGCTCTGGGTTCTCAGTCTCCGGGATCGGCTCCATCCCCAAGACGTCGCCTCGCCGGAAGAACAACCGTGTGACACCGGCACTGTCGATTCCAACGACAACGAGCGATCCATCGGATGCGATGTCGAAGAGCCGGCCGTATCCGGTGGCGAGGCTCACGTTACCAAGGTCCTCAACGAAACGTACCGTGGGTAGATCCACGCTCGGTCCGGATCGAAGCCAACCCCACCCTCCGGCCAGGCCAGCCGCGAGGGCAACGGACACCAACACCACGACCGCGGCAGTCGGCCACCGCCGTGCCCCCCGATCGTCGGCCGCGGCGCCCGACGGTCTGAACTGGGAATTCACCAGCGCCTCGGCAAAGGCTCGAGGCGTGCGGAACCGGTCCGCCGGCAATTTCTCCAATGCCGTGGCGACCGCCGCAGCCACGTTCGGTGGTGCGGTCTTCCGCGCGTGCGCAACCGGCAACGGCTCCTCGGTCACGATCTTCATGATGATCTGCTGTGCGTTGCCACCGATGTGCGGCGGGTCACCCGTCAACATTTCGTACAACATCGCGCCGAGTGAATAGATGTCCGACCGATTCGTGATGTTCCGTTCGGCGGTCGCTTGCTCGGGTGACATGTAGTGCGGCGTACCGAGCGAGAGACCGGTCTCGGTCATGCGGCCACCCGCCGCCGCGCTGACGGCCAACGCGATCCCAAAGTCCGCCACCATCGGGCGCCCGTCCTGCAGCAAGATGTTCTCGGGCTTGATGTCGCGGTGGATCAC
>JBDHLU010000196.1:0-6694 GCA_039656555.1 Gemmatimonadota bacterium
TCATACCTCTTCCACGACGACCTCCGAGCATCGGTTCGCACTCTCATGACCGAGCCCGACGCCATCCTCCACCTCGAACACAACTGGGCGGGGTGGCTGAGTCGTGGGTACGAAGGTCGGGTTGTGCTCGCCATCCACTTTCTCGTGGCTGAAGACCTCCCGCGTAACACGTGGTACGCGATGATGGCTCGTGCCGCCGAGCGACGTTTGCTCGAGGATCAGCACGTCATAACCACAGTCACGCCGGTCCTTACCAAGCGCGTGCAAGCCATGGCGCCCCAAGCTGAAGTGGTGACCGTGCTTTGGCCACGCATCGTGGAACGCGTTCCAACGGCAAAGTTGCTGATCGTCGGACGCGATGCCCGCCGAGTACTTCGCTCTCATGTGAACCGGCCCGGCGTGCAGATTCTCGACTACGTGGCGGACATCGCACCGTACTTCCATGCACTCGACGTGTTGCTGTACGCGCCGCCCAAGGGAAGCGGCATGAAGGTCAAAGTGATGGAAGCCTTCGCATTCGGGACGCCGGTTGTGACCTCTACGGCTGGTGCCGAGGGCATCCCAATTCAAGATGGGACCCATGCCGGCCTTTCGGACGACGATGATGGTTTGGTAGAACGGACCGTTGGCCTGCTAGAAGATGCCGCGAGAAGAGAGCGCTACCGCCACGCGGCCCGGCAGTTGATCGAACACCACTGCACCCCGGACCTGGCCGTCGGCCTTCTCGAACCCGTTTATGCCAGATGCGGGTAGCCTTCGATGCGCGCTCACTGGCAAACCCGGTGCTGCGGGGATGGGACCGCTATACGGTAGGTCTCGTTCGTTCGTTATTTGAACTCGGTGTCGAACCGCTCCTGCTTCATGCCGAGCGAGAACCCGTTCGCAAAGAGCATCTCGGCGACGTCGAAGTTCCAACCATCGGTCTGAACGATTGGCGAGGGTTGTGGTGGGAACAGGTCGCCCTCCCAACTGCACTTCGGAAACTCCAAGTCGACATCTACCATGCTCCCGCCGAGCACGGCGTCCCATTCCTGCGTCCGTGTCCGCGTGTGCTGACCTTGCACAGCGCGACGTGGTGGAGTTTCAAGAACCTCGTCGATGCCGGAACCCTGCCGGGCCCGGTCGGGCGCTATGTTCCCGATCATAGTGGCAGTCGACGTTTGTGGGCTTCGCACTATTGGAAACGGCAGGTTCGATCGGCCGACCATATCCTGACGCCGTCCGACTTTGCGCGACGCGAAATCGTCGACTTGCTACGCGTCCCGGAACGCCGAGCGACCGCCATTCCACTTGCCGTAGATACCCAGTTCTGCAGGAGCAGAAAGCCACCAGCCGACCTCGTCGTAGCCGTCGAAACACTCGGTGTTCGGACGCCATACGTGTTGTATGTGGGTGGTTACGAGCCACACAAAAACGTCGCGGGGCTCTTGCGACTCTTTGTGGAGATACACAAACACGACCCCACTCTGCATTTCGTGTTGGTTGGGACCGGCAACATTCCAAAGCGGATCGTGTCACTCGCGACGGAACTCGGCATTCGAGACCGTTGCGTGTTTCTCCGCGACCTCGGACCAGAACTCACGGATCTTTATGACGCCGCAGCGCTGTTCGCCAGCCTCTCGTGGCGCGAGACGTTCTGTCTCCCGGCGCTCGAAGCCATGACGCGCGGTACACCAGCCCTGGCAAGCGCGTGGGGCGCGACGGGTGAGACAATCGGCGGAGGGGGACGAGTCGTCGATCCACGCGACATCGAAGGCGCCGCCACAGCAGCCCTCGAATTGATCCACGGCGATCAGGAGTCTTTGGCGACAAAAGCTCGGCAGCAGGCAGCCTTGTTCGATTGGAAGACCACAGCTCGCCGCACGGTCGCCGTCTACGAGAGCTTGCTCGATCTTGGATAATTCATCAACGAGGTCGCCTTCCTACATGCGACACGCGGTGGTTGCCGGGAGTCTGGGCCAGGGAAACGTCGGTGACGACGCTATCCTGCAAGCGTTTCTCGATGAACACGCACGCGACTATGCCTCGGTAGTCGTGTTGGCACACGACCCCCGACCTTCGCAGGACCCCTCGATCACAGAGCTACGGCCACCACACATCGCCGTTGGAAAACGGTTCTGGCGCGGGATGCGCGAGCGAAGCACCATGCGCGATCGGATCAAGTCGAACGCCGGCGGTGCCGCCGTCGACTACGTTTGGCTCGGTGGGTTGCTGGGACACATCACCGAGCACGTCGAGGCTCGCCGTCACGAACTCCATTGGGCGCGTTCGTTTGCCGATCGGTTCGTGTACTACTTCGGCGACGCGGAAGATGAGCTGGCCGACGTCGCTGCCGCCGAGCGGTTGGTAGCGGTCATGAATCGAGGCGACACATGGATCGCGGTGCGGTCGGCCGAGGCAGCCGCGATCCTCCAAGCCATAGGCGTTCAACCACCCATCGCGGTTGGCGTCGACCCCGCATTGTTCGACCGTGCGAAACGATTGGGCCTTCCCTTCCCTCGCACTCAGGCGGCCACCGATCTCCTCGCTATCATCCCGTGCGGCCCCTTCGAAAAGGCGTTCCGCGAATCGTGGGTGGCGGCCGCACGTACGGCGAGCCATCACGGTTACCAGGTCAAATGGATCTCCATGTGCGATCCTGTCGATCTGGTTCTCTGCCAATCGCTGCAGCGAGAATGCGATGGCACGGTCGTACAGGCAGAGAACGCCGAACGAGCGCTTGTTGACGCGGCATGCGTGATGGCCACGCGGTACCACGGAGCCATCTTCGGCCTTTCGAATGGAGTCCCGACCATCCTTTGCCCATACTCGGCAAAGATGCGGCGACTCGCAAAGCTCCTGGACCTAGACCGCTGGGTCGTGAACGCGCACGTCGACGGCGCGCAAGTACCTGCCCTGATCGAGCAGGCATTCGCGGGAGAGTGGCGTATGGACACCGAGGCGTTGGCGCGGAGTGTCGATGAGCATGCGGAAGCGGTGAGCAGATTTCGGGACAGCTTGAAACGGGTAAACGGGTAAGCGGGTAAACGTGAAGCATGAGTAGGGTTCGAAAGTCCACGCTCAACTATGCCGCGAGTATTGGGTCGACGGCGGTGTCGATGCTCGCAGGCTTGATCGTTGTCCCGCTCGTGTTACGCGTGCTCACTGACGAGCAGTACGGGGCATTCCGCACGGCGTCCGACTGGCTCGGGTACCTCGCGCTCCTCGAGCTTGGGTTGGCGGGTGCCTGCCTGCCGCTCATCGCGAGGTCCCTGTCGGCACGGGGCGATGCCCCGGATCCAGCCGCAACCGTAGGCGCCGCAATTCGCGCGTACACCCGTGTCGCCATTCCGATGATTGGAATCGGAATCGTGCTGGCGTGGGCAGCGCCAACATTCATTCCCGTATCGCCCGACAATACTCGCGACCTTCAGATCGGAATGTTGATCGCCGTCATCGGATTGACGTTGGTCCCGTTCCGCCCGCTTCAGTCCTACCTGGTGGCCCGGCAGGAATCCTATTGGCTGAACGCGCTATTTGCCGTGCAGGCGGTGGTGGTCGCCATCGCGGCGGTGACATTCGCCCGTGTCGGACTCGGCATCCGGGGCCAGTTGTTTGCCGGAGTGTTGGGCACCACCATCGTCGCAGCCACAGTGGTCGTTCTGGTCGGGCCCCGTATCCCTGGCTTGCTAGCCGGAATTCGCCGCGCCGTCACATCGAACGCGTGGACCGACCTCTGGGCACTCAACACGCCGACGTTGATCAGACAAGTCGCTGCCCAGGCAAGCTTCCTGTCGGATCGAATCATCGTCGCGTTGATGTTGGGACCGGCGTTGGTCGTGCCGCTGTTCATCACTCAGCGCCTGGCACAACTGGCCCAACAGCAGCTACAGGCGGTGTCGTCAGCCACATGGGCTGGGCTAGCAGAACTCCATAACCAAGGGCATGACGACCTTTTCGCAGCCCGAGTAACCGAACTGACACGTTTGGTGTCGGTGCTGGGCGTTGCCGTACTGGGTCCGATCGTCGCCTACAACGGCCACTTCGTAAGCCGCTGGGTCGGGATCGATCATTATGCCGGCAACGTCGTGACGGTCGTTGCGGCGTTGGGCGCACTCCTCCTGTCAATCACTACCCTCTGGGATTGGTGTTTCGGAGGGACCGCAAAAGTACGCGTATTGGTGCCAATAACGATCGTGTCGAGCGTCATCAACGTGGCCCTAAGTATTGCACTCACTCCCCGGTTGGGCATCGTCGGGCCGTTGCTCGGAACGTTGATAGCCGTAAGTACCACTTCCCTTTGGTACATCCCGCTGCTCTTGCAGCGAGAATTCGGCATCCCATCCAAGCGCCTGCTCGAGGCCGCACTCACTCCGATCGCCATCGGTGCTTTGTTCGGTGCCGGTCTCATGTGGGTGGCCACGAACCACACACCGGCCGGATGGATCGCGCTTGGAGCGGAAATGAGTGCCGCGGCAATTGCTTTCCTCACGCTGTGGTGGTTTATCGGCGTCCACCGGGCAAAGCGCCAGGAACTGGTCGCGCGGTTCAGAGCGGCATTCAATGTCTGACCCGTTGCAAGCCTCCGTCATCGTGCCGAGCGCTGGACGCCCCGCGTACCTAGACCGGTGTCTTACGAGCCTCGCCGAGCAAACGGTAGCGCCACTCGAAGTCGTCGTCGTGTGGCAGGAAGATGACGATGGGACCAAGAACTCAGCTGAGCGTTGGCGCGCGGAAACGCTTTTCGACGTTCGCGTCGTCCACTCGGAACAGCGCGGCATCGTGCCGGCAGAAAACGCGGGTTTGCGCGCGTGCCGCGGCGAGATCATCCTCTTGATCGACGACGACGCGTCGGCGCCACCGACCTGGATCGCACAACATCTATCCCACTATCGCGATGCCTCCGTGGGCGCCGTCGGTGGGCCGGTCCGGAACTATTCCGACGATGGCACGCCCTACCCAACGCGAACGAACGATCCGGTGGGCCGGTTGGGTCGCTCGGGTAGAGTCGTCGGCAACATGCATGACCACCCCGCCGAAAGGTCCTCGCGGCCCGCAATCGACGTCGATCACCTGCGGGGCCCCAACCTCAGCTTCAGGCGCAGTGCCTTGACCGAGTTCGAATCCGGACTCAAACCGTACTGGCAACTCTTCGAGCTGGATGCCTGCCTCCAAGTGCGCGCCTTGGGCAAGCGCGTCGTTTTCGATTTCGGCATTACGGTCGACCACTTCCCTCTCAGTTCGGCATATGCCGGCGGACGTGACGGAGACCTCGCAATCAAAGTATTCAACGCGGCGTACAACCACGCGTTCATTCTGGCCAAGCATTCGCGAGGCGCCATCCGTGGCGTTCGCCTCGCCTACCTACTTGGCATCGGGTCCGTGGCCGCTCCCGGAGTATTGGGGTGGATCGCCGCGACGGCGCGGTACGGCCACCCACTCAAGGAGTGTCGTATTCTCGCGCGGACCATTGTGTCACACATTCAGGGATGGCGTGACGGCACGCGAGTATTCGAGTTCTGACGATCGGTCATTCCTATGTGGTCGCGCTCAATCAACAGGTACCCGCCGCGTTGGCCCGGAATCCATCGATCGAGCTTACACTGGCAGCACCGACGTTTCATTACGGCGACCTTCGGCGGATCCACCTCGAGAAACGCCACGATCCCGAGTACCGCATCGTCGCACTCGAGGCGCGCCTGACGTCCAAGAATCACGTCTTCTGGTATGACCACCGTGCACTCCGCCGATTGATCACCGAGGGCGATTTTGACATCGTCCACGCGTGGGAAGAACCGTACACGTATTCAGGATATCAAATCGCGAGAGCGACGAGTGGCACCGACGCGAAGTTCGTGTTCCTCTCGCTCCAGAACATCACCAAGCGGTACCCCTGGCCGTTCCGACACTTCGAGCGTGAGACCGTACGTCACGCGGACGCGTGGATCGCGGGCGGGCACCTCGTGCGCGAAGCCATGGTCGCGAAGGGATTTCCAGCAGATACCGCACGGGTCATTCCCCTCGCGGTGGACACGAGCGCGTTCACTCCGATCTCGGCAGCGGAGAAGCACGGCGTGCTCGACGAACTCGGATTGTCGCCGCCTGTGATCGGTATCGTTGGAAGATTGGTGCAAGAGAAAGGGCTTACCATACTCATGGAGGCTCTCGAAAACATCGAGAGGCCTTGGTCGCTGCTCGCGCTGGGGGCCGGCCCCTACCAGGAGCGTATCGAAGCGTGGGCGCGCTCCCATGGGTTTGGCGATCGGGTGCGGGTGCGGCTGGCCCAACACGAAGATGTTCCGCGTTATCTCGCCGCGGTCGACGTGCTCGTTGCCCCGTCACAAACATTGTCGAATTGGAAGGAGCAGTTCGGGCGCATGCTCGTCGAGGCCTTCGCCTGCCGCGTTCCCGTCATCGGGTCGGACTCAGGTGAAATTCCCTTCGTTATCGGGAAAGCGGGAGTCGTCGTACCCGAGGCCGATGTGCGCCAATGGCACGACGCTATCGTTGATTTGTTGACGGACAGTGCCAAACGCAAACGATTGGCGTCAGCGGGGTACCGGCGGGCGGTGACACACTTCTCGGTCGAACGCGTCGCCGAGCAGCACCTCGAGTTGTTTGCGCAGCTCTGCGAGAGTCGAGACTCGTGACCGCCTAGGCCCCCAAACGCGTGGCATACATCCTTCCGCACGCCCAACTCGGCGGCGCCGAAATA
>JBDHLU010000197.1:0-5431 GCA_039656555.1 Gemmatimonadota bacterium
GGGCGAGCCGCGGGCCGACGACGCTGCGTTGCCGCTCACGGCGGTGTTGGTTTCCACGTACCGCGAGTATCAGTGGGCCTTCGCACAGCTCCGAGCCGTGGAGCGGGAGTTGGCGAGTCGCTTGGGGCGCGTCAAGTTCGCGGTGTACGGGCGCGATGTTGCGCCCGACGCGACCTCGTCGCCGCGCATCACCGATGGCGTGGTCATGGGTTTCGAGTACAACGGCACGCTCGCGCCGCCGTACACCACCTTCTACGGCATTTACGACCGGCATTACGGTCATGCGGGCAACGTGGATTGGGCGCTTCCCGAACGGTGGCGCACGCCGCCCGAAGGTCTCGACCTCGCCACGCCGCTCAACTTCGTGTCCACGGCAGACACGTACGGGGGCAACTCGGGCTCGCCGGCCGTGACGAAGGAGTTGGCCTTGGTCGGTCTCAACTTCGACCGCAACGTGCAGGGGTTGTCACGGGATTACATCTATCTTCCCGAACGCGGGCGCAACATCATGGTGGACGCCCGTGCGGTGCAGGCCGCGCTGGATCACGTGTATGACGCGGACCGTATCGTCGCGGAGTTGTTGACGGGCCGGTTGTTCGAGACTGAAGAGGAGGCGGATCGGGCGGGTCGCTGATCGCGAATCGTAAATCCCACGGCTCGTTCCTGAATCGTGGGGATAGAAAACGAAAGCCGAGGTGGGAGATTCCCACCTCGGCTTTCTAGGCGTAGCGGAAGACGCTACTGGAAACTTGACACGTACCTCAATCTATGCTCGGCGAGCTGCTGCGCGCAAATGGTGCGGTGGGTGCCGACGACCGGACTCGAACCGGTACGAGCTTTCGCTCAGAAACGTGTCAAGTTTCCGCGTCTGCCAATTCCGCCACGCCGGCCACCACTTCTTCGATTCGACGGCCATGACATTCTGACGCAGGTTCAACAAATCTCCATCGAAACCGCGGGGACAAGATGGGTGGTAGGTGGTGCCATGTTGGTATCGTTTGATTGCGAGCGAGGACCAGTTTTTTGCGAGATAGACGACCGTCACGTCCGACGATCCGGCAGCGCCCATTCGCAGCCGGCATCGGACACCGCTCCAGCCGCTACAAGTGACCCGCTTGCTGACCTCCGCCGTGGCGTGTTCGAGCTAATCGGCGAACCTTCGTGTACGGCGACCGCGGAATGCCGCACCATGGCCTTCGGCGCGAAACCATGCGGTGGTCCGAGGAGTTACCTCGCCTTCAGCATTGCCGCGACGGATTCTCAGCGGTTGGTCGATGCCGTGCGACGGTTTACCGAGCAAGATGAGGCGAACAACCGTGAACGCGGTTTGATGTCGGATTGCAGCGTGGTAGAGGAGCCGGAGGTGACATGCAGTAGCGGTCTGTGTTCATCGGTCCGTTGACCATCCGTGCCCGGCGCTACGTACGTCGCTTCAGCGACATTGTGTTTGCCGAGCGGCGGCTTTAGCCGTCGGAGCATCTGGTGGTGATGCGTCTACCCGATTCGGAGCGCGACTGACGGAAGCACGCGGGCAGCACGCCACGCCGGGAGCAGGCAGGAGACGACGGCCACGAATGCGACGAATCCACTTACGCCTAGCACAGTAGTGAGGTCTGTGGCCTCGATCCCGAAGAGCATGTGGGCAATCAAGCGGGTCAGTCCGACGGCCAGCACCACTCCAATGACGACGCCGAGTCCGACGAGACGAACACCCCGTCCAAGAATCATCGTGACGACACTGCGTGCGCTTGCTCCGATGGCCATGCGAACGCCGATTTCTTCGGCTCGTTGGGTAACGTAGAAGGACAGTACCGCATAGAGCCCGACCGCGGCCATCACGAGTGGCAACACGGCATACAGCGTCAGCGACAGTGCGATCGTCTTTCGTTCCGACAGGGAAGTCGCGACCGTACGCTGCATCGTCGTAATTCCTGCCACCGGAATGTTTCTGTCGCGGTCTCCTACGACACTGCGCAGCGCCGGCACGATCGACAGTGGTTCGCCTTCGGTGCGAACGGCGATCCGCATTGCGGTGCGCGGCTGTTGGGCATAGGGCACGTACAGGGCCAAGCGAGGATCGAGATCGAGGCCGCTCATGCGAACGTCGCCAACGATGCCAACGATCTCGACGGGTCTGCCCTCACCAAACCAGTCGATCACCACGGTGTGCCCCACCGCGCGCCCGTCGGGGAAAAGTGTCTTGGCTGCCGTCTCGTTGACCACGGCCACTTGTGTGGCATCTGCGTTGTCGGCTGTCTCGATCTTCCGGCCGGCGAGCAAGGGTATCTTCATCACGTCGAAGTACCCCGGGAGAACATTCCGCAGAAACACCCCGCCTCGCCTGTTGTCCGGATCTCCTGGTAGGTACACAGGATATCGGTTGCGCGGTTCTCGGATTGGGAGGTGGTTGATCATCCCGGCGGAGACAACGCCCGG
This sequence comes from Gemmatimonadota bacterium, assembly GCA_039656555.1. Taxonomy (GTDB): domain Bacteria; phylum Gemmatimonadota; class Gemmatimonadetes; order Gemmatimonadales; family GWC2-71-9; genus CAMYLY01. Next base: position 2,437 of record JBDHLU010000197.1, read on the forward strand.
AATTGCTCGAGTGGCCTCCAGGAGATCGGAAAAGAATTGAATGCGGTCCGCCGATTCCGTGTACACGGCGGGCGGAAGTTCGATCTCGGCGGTCAGCACGTTGGCCGGATCGAACCCGGGCGCGACGGCCCGAACACTTGCAAAGCTTCGCGTCAACAAGGTCGAAGCGATCAACAGCACGACCGCAACGGCGACTTGGGCGACGACCAACGCATTCCGAAATCGCGTTCCCGCACCACGGACTCCACGCGCCCCGGCTTTGAGATCGTGCGCGATGTTGACGCGGGTCGAAGTGAAGGCGGGGTAGACGCCAGCGAGCAGGGCCGCCACCAACGAGAGCACCACACCGAAGATCAGGAACGGTGCTGAGAGCACCCCGTTCTCGATTCCCGGCAGTTCCATTTGGAGGAATTCGAGTATCAGTGGATAGACCCACACGGCCAACGTCATACCGATGGTTCCTCCGGCTGCAGCCAAGACGACGCTTTCGACCACGAGTTGACGGACTAGGCGCGACCTCGATGCACCAAGGGCCGACCGCACCGACATCTCGAGTCGTCGGGCCGGTGCACGTGCAAGCAGTACGCCGGTGACATTGCCGCAGGCAATCAGGAAGACCAAGCCAACAGCGGTCAGCATTACAAACAACCGTGTCTTGTAGTCCTCGACCAGCACGTCGTGGAGGCTTGCCAGCGTGAGCCCCCACCCTTGGTTCGTCTCGGGGTAGGCCGCCGCGAGCCGATCGGCAATGAGATCCACTTGGCTTTGGGCCTGCTGCAGCGTGACGTCCTCCTTGATTCTCCCGATGAGCAACCAACTATGGAATTTTCTCTCGGAAGCCCCGTCACGGTCGAGTCGCATGGGCCGCCAGAAGTCGACGTCTGGTTCGAGACTGAATGTGGCCGGCATGACACCGGCCACTGTATAGGGCGTGCCGTCAATCATCAGCGGCTGACCGACCGCGGTACCATCCCCGCCGAAACGGCGCACCCAATACTCGTGACTGAGCAGCACCACATCAGCGGCTCCCTCCGCACCGTCCTCGATCGTGAAGGGCCTGCCGACAACCGGAGTGACTCCGAGTGTAGCAAAGAGGTTCACGGAAACTGCGGTACCTGAGACGCGCTCCGGGTCATCGCTCCCGGTCACCGTGTAGTCAGCCGCGGACGGCAGGTACGCAGCGAGATTGGCGAAGGCGTCGCTCTCCCGTTGGAAGTCATAAAAATCGGGGGCCGCCGCCCACGGATTGAGGTTGCCTTCATACGTCGCCCTTCCCATCACGAGGCGGCTCGGATCGGCGAAGGGCAGGGGCCGGACCAGCGCGGCGTTCATGGTGGTGAACATCGCGACGTTGGCGCCGATGCCGAGCGCCAGAACCAGCACCGCGATGGAGGCAAAGCCGGGTGCCCGTCGTATCGTCCGCAGGGCGAATCGGAGGTCCAGGGCCAGGGTACTGACGAGACTTTCGCTCTTTGACTCCTCGGTCTTGGCACGGGGAAGGCCGCGGAGTGACTGCAGGTCAGCCGTCGGTGTCGCGGTTCGTTCGTACGCCTTGAATCGCTCGGCAGCTCTCATGGTCGGGTGAATCGAATCTGCTCGTTGGATCTCGGCTGCCAGCTGGTGCCAATCTGCGATGTGGCCCCGGGCCTGCGAGTCTGCCGCAGCGTCCGACGACCCCTGCGCTACCGCCTCTCGATAGGAATCCTCGAGTTGACTGGCAAGTTGGTCGACAATCTCGGCAAGGTCTCGATGGGATTCTCCCATCGCCGGCGACAAGTGGTCACGGACATACTGTCGCCAGTCACGCACGCTTCGAATCCAGCACTAAGCCCATGGCAATCGTGAACTCCTCCCACGTTTTTCTTTCTCTGGCAAGCACCGTCCGTCCGGGTGCGGTCAGTCGATAATACCGTCGGCGTCGTTGTCCCTGCTTCTCGACCCACCGGCCCTTGATCCATCCGCTGTCTTCCATGCGGCACAGCACCGGGTAGAGGGTGGAGACGCGAAACTGTAGACGTCCTTGCGATCGGACCTCGATCAATTTCCCGATCTCATATCCGTGGACCGCTTGGTCTTCGAGAATCGACAGAATGAGGAGCTCGACGCTCCCCTTCTTGAGCTGAGGGCTGAACACGCGGGACTCCATAGGCTGTTAAGCAATAGGTTGTATAGCAACATATGCCGGACGGCCGCGGGCGACAAGGGAAGAGTAGGCGGCTGTCGAAAACACGTTGGAAGGGCCGCACCGTTCCGGCAGGTAGGCGTAAAACGTAAGCTATGACTTGATTATTGCCGCTCAAGCGGCACTACGTACGTCGCTTCAGCGACAGTGTGTTGGCCGAGCGGCGGCTTCACGTCCGCTTCACCTCCGCTTCAACGCAGCGATTCCAAACTGTAAGTCCTCAGGCGGCGTGCGGCTCCAACCGGACAGAAACGGAGGCTGCTGTGCAAAGCAAAATACGCGACGATGTCCTCCACTTCCTCCTTCCAGGCTTCCTGGTGTTGGTCGCTGGAACGGTAGTCAGTGTGTGGGAGTTCAGCGCGAGCGGAGCGACGCTCCAATGGTCACCTTGGACGATGCTCGGAGCGGGCCTGATAATTCTTGCACTGCCCACGAACCTCGCGGCTGCAATAACTCTCGGGCGCTTCTATTCGTCGAGTCTGGTCACCAGAGACGGTCATCGGCTCATCACCCATGGTGTCTACAAGCACACTCGGCACCCCATCTATCTGGGAACCATCATGGTGATGGTGGCCATACCTTTGATCCTCGAGAGCCTGTATGGCCTCCTCATATTCTCGCTGCTCATCCCACTCTTCCTGCGTCGCATCACGAAGGAAGAGCGGATGTTGACCGCGGAGTTCGGAGAGGAGCACAGGAGGTACATGAAGACGACCAGCAAGCTGATACCGCACGTCTATTAGAAACCGTGGTCAGCGCGGTGAAGTCCGCGTGAATCCCGAGATTGGGACGAACAACGCATGGGAGGGTAGC
>JBDHLU010000198.1:0-5410 GCA_039656555.1 Gemmatimonadota bacterium
CCTGACTCCATTGCCAACAACCCAGTCTTGCGGCCCAGGGCCAGCAGCTGGAGGACGTCGGCTAGTGATGCTTCTTCTAGGCTGCCACGTAACGTCACGTGGTCCACTCCAGAATAGGGACAGGGTTTTCCAGAATCGGGCGCTGCTTCGAAATTAATGCCGAATCCCCACCAATGCGGGATCCGTGCCAACGCGCCTGGGCAATCACTGTTGCGGAAGGCGCTCGAGCTGGAGCAACAGGTCGTCGAGCTGCACGCTCGCCGCAGCCGGTCCCGTGGGTATCGACACGATCAAGGATGTCACCATCGCGCGAAACTGCTCGAGATAGGCGTCCGGCACATTGAGTTCGTAGTCGCCGGGGGGCACGCCGAGCTTGTAAAACGCTCCGTCACTGAACGTCGTCAGGGATAGCGTCGCGCCCGTTGCAAGGTTTCGGAGTATCACGGGTACGCCGGGTAGCCCCTCGCCATCCAACGTTACGAATCCACTGATCTCGGCGCCCATGACTACTGGAATGTCAATCGCCAAGTAACTGTTGGGAGTGGGGCGCACCCTGATGACGGGGGTGACCGTAACCAAACGGGGATCTTCGAACGCGAGTGTATCGACCTCGACGAAGGAAACCTCCCACGGGAACAGGTCCCACGCCGCGAAGCGCCCCTCGGCGTCGGTGCGGGCCAGCCACCCCCCGGCATGCACGGGGATGCCCTCGATGCCCTGCTCTCCCGGGTCCGCGACACCATTGGCGTTTTCGTCGAGAAAAATGAACCCGGCAATCCCCGCCCTGCCGAGGTCACGCCCATCACTCATGTGAATAGACCCGGTACTCGGATCGGCAATCACCGAACCGTCTACGAAGAGCAATGCGCTGGAGCCCGAACTCGTTACGCTGCTACGCGTGCCGATCCGAGGCCCGGGTAGAATGCTGGTGAGGGCCAGGTCGAACCGGTAGCCACCGAGCCGGTCCCAACCCAGGCCCAAGTCCACACGAAAGAGCCGCTTGATCTGACGACCGACCGACCCCTGAAACAACGCAAGCCCATGGTCGAATTCCACACCGGCAAGGGCGCGTATGGTGAGCCCGCGCAGCAATTCACTTCTCCACGGGAACACTGCTTGCGCTGTGACGTCGAGCCCGCTCCGGTCAATCGACCGACTGTTGGTGAGGCCCACCACGTCGCGCTTAACTCCGAACGTGTACTGCAACCAGTTCGGCCGATAGGTAGCCGCCACGCGCTGGAAGCTCCGGTTATTGCTGGTCCCGGAACTGTGCACGCCCGCCGCCTGGAAGAACACCGACCGCCTCCACTCAACTGGGCGCCAGAAGAAGGACGCCTCGACCCGCCGCTTCTCGAACGCGCGCCCGAATAGAGAGTTTCCGGCTTCGTCGAACGAAGTGTAGGCGATGTCAGCCCGCAGATTGGGTGAGGGTTCGTAGCCAAATGCGGCACGCAAGTGACCGTTGACCACCGCCTCAGCGGTGACCCGCATGGCAGGAATGGGCGCCGCGGAGACCAGGGCATACGGTTGCCAGACATCGTTCCCGTTAGCGCGCCAATACACATCGGCTCCTGCCTGCGCCGTTACCTGACTCGTGATGCCATACCGAGCATCGGTGCTCACGACACCACTGCACGCGGCAAACCGGCACGCACCGAGGGCGGCGGCGTACTCGAACTGGCCTTGGGGAAGACGACTGAAAGGAACCCGGACGGTACGCTCCTCACGTATGACTTCCCCTCCTGGACCATATAGCACCAGATCGAACGGATTGATGCCGTAGCGCAGTTGGAGCGGCAACTCGAACGCACCACTCGGGCCGACGTCGGCGAACCCGCGCAGCCTACCGCGGTCGTATAGTTCGACCTCCCACCCAACGGGGAGACGCCCGATTATCGGTTCTATATCGAATTGGGACGAGCGTATGAACGGCGCATTGGTGACCACCGCGCCGGTAACGAACTGCGCGCGCCGGCCGTTGGTCAGAACGTCTCCAATTCGCACCTGTCGCAACCACCGGTTTTCGGGCCAGGCCCGTTGCCAGGATGCCCGGAACTCCGACACGTTGGGACCGGCGGCCGATTGCCAGAAATGGCGCAGTTCGGCGCTCCCTCCCCAAACCTTGGCACCAAGTCCGAGGTCCAGCGACGTACTCGATGCCCGTCCGGCCGGCGCCGTGCGCAACGAATATGTGAAGACGGCCCCGTCGGCAAGAGTTTCACGCGGCGTGTGTTCGTATTCGGTGCGGCCCGGTCGCCGATACAGATCGAGAATCGCGTACCGCCGCGCGCGACGGGCACGACGGACCACCGGCAGCCCGGCCGACGCACCGACGACCGCAGATAGGTCTGCCCACTCCATACGGATAGCTACACCCAGGGCGCGGTTCAGGGTCTCCGTGGCCACCCACAGCTCCCCATCCCACCAGACGGCATGGAGCGAGTCGAGCGCGACGACCGTGTCACCGCGAATGAGTTGGTCGCGATCCGGACCGAATTGGACGCGCAACCCAGCGGGCTCCAAAACGAACGTGACAGAGTCGTCCGGCGCGTAGGCGGCGAGGGGGATCTCGCTCATTATCATGAATCGCCGGAACGGAAGGAGCAGCGTCGAGTTATAGGTGAGGGCCTGTACGACCTCTGACGGACCATCTATGATATCGACTCGTACGACGGCTTCTATCAGTGGATCCTGCTGCGCATCGATCGGCGTCCACGGGCACGCGCCAATCACGCACGCGGCAAGCAACGTCCGCGGCGAAAGACCCGGGAACCAACGGCGCCGGGACACGCTACCCCTAGGGAACCTCGATCAACACCGAATCCGAGACTGGCTCCGCAGGAAGCGCCCCTCCATCGGGCAAATCTGGTCGCTCAGAGTCCAACCGCAGTCGGAGCACATAGGAACCGGAAGCCAGTGGGCCCGTGGGGAGCACGAACCGTCGGTTGATCGGGTAATAGATAGCGAGCGGTGTGGGCCATTCGCCAACCGTCTGTTGGTCTGCATTCACGAGCTCGAAGTGCGCGGTCCCAAGGTAGGCGCCATTGCCTTCGCGAGCCGCGGCCAACCAGACAACCACCGAATCGGAATGGGGCGTCGCGGTCAACTCTCGCACCGTGACACCGGTGGTGACCTCCCCTTTGCGGTATGTGATGGACGTGATGAGCCGAATGACGAGCGCGACGCCCGCTCTCACCGCGGTGTCAGCAGTAGCAACTGAGACCTGGGCACCACGCGCCGTGATGATCATGCGAGTCCAGTACTCGCCGTCAGGCAAATCGTCGGGTGGGGTAGCAAGCAGACGCACTACTTGCTGGTCTCCGGGCGGGAGTAGTACGCGCCGCGGGAACGCGCGAATCCACTCCGCTGCAGAAGGGAACTGTGACCCCGGGTCTTCGACGAATCGAATGAACGGCGTTCCGTTCGAATCGGTGTCTGGAAAACCGAACTGCAGCTCGATGGTCGCCTCTTCCGGCAGGTCACCCGAATTGCCTATGGTTACTTGCGCTGACCGGGTCTGGTCGTCCATGAACACCGCATGCGGTGTCACATAGATGGCCTCGATAAGCGAGGGAAGCACGGCGATGAGCGCGACACCTGCGGCAACCCAGATCTTCGGGCGAGATAGACGTGGCATGGTCAGCTACCCAGTTGTGAGACGGTCAAGATGATCGTTGCACGGTAGATGCCACCTGGTTGCTGCTGCGTCGGCAGGGCAGTGCCGCCAAGGACGATCCACAGCTGCCCCAGCACCCCAAGGGTCCCGACAAACGGTCCATTAGGGTCGAACGGAATCGGCAGCAATCCCTTCGCCACCACTCCGTCACCAGCACCGAACGACAGCGGCAGCTGGTGGCTGAAGTCGTCCGAAAGCATTTCGGTCGGCAACGTGAAGTCGAGACGTACCGATGTGTGGTCCGGACCTCGGATTTCGAACAAGCCGGCACGGTGGAGGGACAATCCTCTGTGCCCAGGCAGGGGATAGACCGCGACATGGCTGGGAATACCTGGGAGCACTGTGCCAAATCGAAGGTCTTGTCGGGCCAGCGCGACGAGGGGATCTGAAACGGGCACCCTGGCCTGCGCACCCGCCAGCCGGGGCAGGACGGTGGCCGAGATGGCCAAAAGGACGGTGAGCGATATTCTCCGGACATCGCCGCACCGTCCTTTCCAAATCCTGGCCGACCGCAGTTGCAACCGTCTCCGGCTGCCAGCCGTGCGTCGCACCCGATCGCCAACCCCTACGTCGTGGTGATCCCTAGTACGCAACCGTTAGGGTGATCGTACCGGAGTACGTGCCCGTGGTCGTCCCCGCCGGCGGACTCACGGTGCCGGAGATGCCGATCGTCAGATTGCCCGTCCCATCAATGGCCGTCACGTGCGGAACGGTGGGGTCGAAGCTGGTGAACGCGGTCGGGAACGGCGCCCACTCGAGGCCGTCGGTCGTCCCGAACGTGATCGGAATGGTGCCTCCGGCCCCGGTCAGATCGGTGGGGAGCGTGAACGACACGATCACCGTCGCGGTTGGCTCACCCGTGATATCGAACCGTCCCGCCTGCGCTGCCAAGCTTGCTGGCGCGGTCGGCGTTCCCGCCGGAACGGTGCCGAAATCCAGATCGTTGACACCAGCCGCGGTGAGGGGCGCCACGCCCAAGACGGACGCGATCGCCGCTATCGACGCGGTAGCTGTGGATTGGGCTTCCGCAGGTTTCGCCGTCAATACGGCGAAGCCCAGCAGGGCCAGGGCAAATGGGACCCGAATGGTCCAACGATGGTGCGACATCAGTCCTCCAGTGTGAAGTGTGTCTTTAGAGTTGGCGCTCACGCCCATCGGCATGTCTACCCGAGGGGGTGGAGAAGCTACCCAGTAGCAAGGGCTGCGCCAGTACCGGGGAAACGGATAGTACGGTTAAGACATTGAATTTATTGGACTTACGGGTGGCGGGAGAACGGAGTTCCCAGCCCGATTGTCGTTGCGGACACGCCTGCCCCGTTGCGGTAATGCTTCAAGCCGCAGGCTAGTGGCAGAGTCTAAGGCACGTCCATGCGGCGCAGCCGGCGGACCGTGAGCAGCAGGAATCCAACGATCACCACAATCGAGATCGTGATCGCAAACGCGAAACTCAGACTGTCAGCAGTGGCAAATCGTCGCTCATCCAGACCGTGCATCAAGGCTTCGGCATAGCGACGAACGCTCAAGAAGCGCACACCCGACACGAACCCTGCAAAGAACCCTTCCCAAAGGACGATGTATACCAAACCGAACCCAATCGCCTGGGTCGTGACGAGTCCTAGCCACACGAACGCCGAGGAATACATCAAGACACCCGCTAACGCCGACGCCGTTACCGCAAACGTGGCTTTGAGGTCGACGTTGAAGGCGATCTGGCTCGTGAAGAACGCGCCGACG
>JBDHLU010000199.1:0-5316 GCA_039656555.1 Gemmatimonadota bacterium
GAAACAACTCGACATGTTCGGCATGGCCATCGCAGCCGTCGACGACGTGCTGATCGTGGGCGCAGTCGGCATTGACTTTTTCGAAGGAAAGACCTTCTCGTTCATTCGCGACCCGGATGGTGGCTGGCACTTGGACGGCGAGATGTTTGACCGTGGCGCCGGCCTCACAGCCATGACGGGCGGCGACGTGCAGTGCGTAGACGGCGAAGCCTCGATGTTCAATTGCGACGAGGTGGACCTCGTGTCATTCCTCCCCGTGAGCGACGTGGGCGGCGCGCGCGGCATTATGGTCAGCGACGTGTGGGGATGGACCGATCCGGAAACGGGACACGAAATCGCCATCGTCGGTCGGTTCGACGGTACGTCGTTCATCGACATCGCCGATCCGGCCCACCCGGTCTATCTGGGCAACCTTCCGCTCACCGAGGGCGCGATCCCGTCCCTCTGGCGCGACATGAAGGTCTATGAGAATCACGTGTTCGTCGTCTCGGACAACGCTGGACCGCACGGCGTGCAGGTGTTTGACCTCGCTCAGTTGCGGAACGTCCAAGATGCCCCGGCGACGTTTACGGAGACGGCACACTACAACAACATCAACAGTGCCCACAACATCGTCATCAACGAAGAGACGGGGTTTGCTTACACTGTTGGCACGAGTGGCGGCGGTGAGACCTGCGGTGGTGCGCTCCACATGATCGACATTCGTGAACCGGCCAATCCTACGTTCGCCGGTTGCTATGCGGACCCGGCGACGGGCAACACACGGTCGGGTTACACGCACGACGCGCAGTGCGTCCTGTATCACGGTCCGGACACGACATACACGGGTCGCGAAATCTGCTTCAACGCTTCCGAAACCCACCTCGGCATTGGTGACGTCACGGACAAGGCCAACCCGACGCCGATCTCGGCGGCCACGTATCCCAACGTCGGCTACTCGCACCAGGGCTGGCTGTCGGAAGATCACCGCTTTTTCTTCCTGAACGACGAGTTGGACGAAATCGCCGGCACCACGCCGAAGACGCGCACACTGGTGTGGGACGTGATGGACCTGGACGACCCGGTGCTAGTGAAAGAGCACTTTGGGGTGACGGCGGCGACGGACCACAACCTCTACATACGCGGCAATCTGATGTACCAGTCGAACTACGTCAGCGGGCTCAGAATCCTCGACGTGTCCGATCCCGAGAACCCACGCGAGGTGGCGTTCTTCGATACGGTGCCGTTTGGAGAAGACACGCCGGGCTTTGCCGGCTCGTGGAGCAACTACCCGTATTTCGAGAGCGGTGTGATCGTAGTGTCGAGCATGCGGGAAGGCGTGTTCTTCTTGAAGAAACGCGAGCAGAGCTTGGTACCGTAGCTGTTTAGAGACGAGGACGCGGTGCGTTCTCCGCGTCCTCGCCTCTAAATCCTATCGCTTCTCCCCCTCCCACGCGCCACAGCGCCTCCCCCAAATCTGTCCCGCACCTGATCCAACGCCCGCGACAAGTCGCGGTCCCGCTTGGACTCGAGCTTGTCGCTACTATCCTGCTCGAACAACGCCATCTGATCTACTACGTCGTCAGGTGTGATCTTGGAGAGCGACACCCCGAGCAGTCGTGCGGGGACGGGCCGAGCCTTCCGGAGAATGTCGAACAACTCACGAGTCACCCGCCCGACGACTGCGTCGGACGTGACGGGTTCTCGGAGTGTGCGACTCTTCTGCCGAGTCTTGAAATCGAAGTCGCGAATCTTGACTGATATCGTACGGGCAGCGTAGCGATGTGCCCGCAGGTCGCGCGTGGCCCGATCGGCGAGTCGCAACAGCTCGAGGATGAGCACACTGTCGTCATCGAAGTCCTTGGAGAACGTTTCGTCGCGACTGATCGACTTAGCGCGCTCGCGTTTCTGGACGGTCGCCGATCCTTGGCCGCGAATCTTCCGGTACAGCCATGTCCCCGCACGTTCGCCGAGCCAGCGGTGCAGAGTGGCCACCTCGTGTTTGAGCGCATCGTTGACCGTAACCAGGCCATAGCTCTCGAGGCGTTCCTGGAACTTGGGGCCAATCCCAGGAATCGCCGCCAGGTCGAACCGCTGCATGAACCCGGCCTCGCCGCCAGGTGGCACGATGATCACGCCCGCGGCATCCGGACTCCTGTGGGGTTTGGCGAGGTTCGCTGCGAGTTTCGCGATCAGCCGTGTCGTGCCGCCCCCTACCGACACGACGATCTCGGTCTCGTCTTCTACGACTTGGCGGATCCGCCGAGCGGTATCTTCCAAGGATTCGGGCGCGTAAAGCTTCTCGGTTCCGGAAAGGTCGATGTACATCTCGTCGATCGAAGCCGGCTCGACTATCGGTGAGAAACGCTCCAATACCCTGCTGATCGCTCGGCTCTTGGCGCTGCACTCTCCCCTCGGCACACCGACCACCATAGCGTCTGGGCAGAGTCGAAGGGCCTGACCCATTGGCATTGCGGACCGTGCCCCGTGCTTCCGCGCCTCGTAGGATGCCGAGGTGACCACACCACGCCCTTCGGGCGAGCCCCCAACGAGCAGCATCTTGGCCTTGCCGGCTCCCTCCGGGTCCATGAGGCGGGCGACCTGGACGTAGAACGCGTCGGCGTCGATCTGGATGATTCGAGGGGGGGGAGACTGTGAGGCCGACATGGGGGTATTATAGTCGATCGTCGATAGCCGATGGCCGATAGCCGATGGCCCACAACTGCGGGGGATGGATGAGACTGACGTTTCTGCTGCTCGCCCTGTTCGCACTGCCTTCGCCGCTCCAAGCGGTGCAGACCACGACGGTCATTATCGTCCGCCACGCGGAGCAGGATTACGATTCGGACGAGCGCGACCCGATTCTGAGCGCGGCCGGCGAGGCGAGGGCACAGGAGTTGGTTCGCGTGTTGCGTGAGGTCGAGATCGATGCGATCTATTCGACTCCGCTACACCGCACCCGGGACACCGCTAGACCGGTGGCGCAAATGCTCGGGCTCGAGGTCACCGAAACGCCGGTACAACGGCCCTTCGGTGAGTTCATGGCCGACCTTATTCGAGAGCGACATGCCGGCGAAACCGTGCTCATCGTAAGCCACTCCAATACCGTCCCGGCCATTGTCAACGCGCTCGGTGGTGGGCCGTTCGAGGACCTGAACGAGGATGAGTACGACGATCTGTTTGTGGTTACGCTCTCGGAGGGGCATGCAACAGTGACACGATTGAAGTATGGCGCACCTACGCCGTAGCTAGCCGAACACACCATCGACCATCGACCATCGACTATCGACTAGTTCCCCACCGGCTCTACCGTAAGCTGCCCCACCCGCCGCTTTGCCAGCGAGCAAGGATCGGTCGCCCCCGGTCGATCACTCCCACCGCCACCCTGGCACGACAGAATTACGTTCACCTCCCAGGTGCCCGGCCGCCAGTTGCCACGGAGCGTGTCGGTGCGCACGAAAGTAGTAGTGTCCACGATCACGGTTTCGAAACGGTCGTCGTGGAAGAAGCCATCGGAGCTGGTCGAGACGGCGCCGCTGATCCAGTCACCATCGATGAACGACGATTGATCGCTCAGTACGTCGACGCGATGGAGATACACGTCCATCACCATGTCCACGACCATCGTATCCTGCAGCGTGCCGAATACGCGATAGCGCCCTTCGCGTTCATCCGTTTGATCGCCAAAGGAGCGGAGACGCACAGAGGTGGCAGCGAGACTACCGAATACCCCGATCCCTCCGGTGAGGCGGTTGATGAACCCGCGACCGGTGAATTCGTTGTTACCCGAACGCGCAAAGTCGAAATAACTGGTGTCGGTCATGGCGACCGTAATCATGTAGTCCCGTCCCGGCCGGAATACGTCATCATCATCACCGAGTACGAACGTGTTGATGAGATCGCCCGGAACGGTCACGGCAGAGGTGTCCACCAGAATCTTCGTGCCGAAGTCGGTCAAATCGCCGTCTCGGCGCACCTCGAGTTGAAGCAACCGACCCTCACGGGCGTAGGCACGCACGCGTAACGTGTCATTGTCCCGATCGAACTGAATCTTGGTCAGCGTATCGAACGGGCCCGACTCGACGGATGTGAAGTACTGCGCACTGTCCAGGAACGGAATCGTCGTCTCTCCATAGACCTGGCGGCCGTCGGTGGCGGTCACGAGTAACGCGAGCCGGTCACCGACGTTCATCGTCGGGCAGTTCTGTTGGCTCCAATAGACCCCGGCGCCTTGCCTGAAGAAGCTCGTCGTGTCACCACAGGGATCGTTGGTCGCCGTGAGGTTGACGATCTGCACGATGGCATCGTTTACTGGAATGGCCGGGCTCCCGCCGAACGGGATCGTGATGTCCTGCGCATCGTTGAAGGTCGTGTCGCCGGTCACCGAATCGATCGTCGGTGCTATGTCACCAGCGAATGTGCGTTCCACCACGACGAACTGGCGCCCGTTGAAATTCTCCGGCAAATCGGGTCGCATGATAGCGTGCACAACCAGGACGACCTCACCCTCTGGTACCGTCGTCTCCTCGATGTTGCACGCGGCAAAAGCCAGAGAGGCAAACAACAACGCCATCTGCCGCGTCCTCAAAATGTGAACTCCACGCCAACCGTCGGGAACAACGGTAGCTGCGATATGCCGCTCCGCGTTGCCGGTGAGCGATCGAAGTCGAAGGCGTACACCCATACGTTGGACCGGTTGAACACGTTCACGATGTTGAAGTACGGTCGGAGTTCTCCGCCCCACTTGTACGTAGTCCAGCGGAACCCGATGTCGAGCCGGCCGTAGGCGGGAAAACGCTCCCCGTTGATCTCGACACTGACGCTCTCTCGTTCCGAGTAGTCGAAGGCGTGGAGTTCGGAGTTGTAGTTCCGATGCAGCCATTGGCCGACGATACCGGTGTAGGGAAGCGGAGAGCCGTAGCCGAGCCGTACGCCCATTTGGCTGCCGAACGGTCCGGGCGCCTGCACTACGATGTTCAGCGAGTGCCGTCGATCGTGTGACGGCGCGAACGTGAGCGAGTCAGACGTCCGCAGCGTCTTGAGGTAGCTGTAGGCAACCCAGCCCGTGATCTTGCCGGTGTACTTCCTAACGAAGATGTCGAACCCGCGTGCGTACCCGTCGGTCTGGAAGAACTCGTCTCCCCGCACCTTCGGGTCGTCGCGGAAACTCCGAAAGACGAGGTTGAAGAACTGCTTGTTGTATGCCTCGATCCCGACGGACACATCCTCGTCGAACCATTTCTCGATCCCGGCGATGAGGTGATCGGAATGCGCCACGGGCGTCAGATCGTCCGCGCCGATCCAGAAGTCGAACATCGTGAGTGGTACGTCTTGGTC
>JBDHLU010000200.1:0-5313 GCA_039656555.1 Gemmatimonadota bacterium
TCAACGGCTGCGCCCTCCTTCAAGAACTCTGGATTGGAGCATACGTGGAATTCCGTGTCCGTGAACTCCGCGATCTTCGCTCTAACCTTGCCTGCGGTCCCGACAGGCACGGTGCTCTTCGTGATGACCACCGTTGGGCCGTCCATGTGTCTCCCGATCGTCTCGGCAACTTCGAGCACGTGCTTGAGATCGGCCGAGCCGTCTTCATCCGGGGGAGTACCGACGGCAATGAAAACCACGTCCGCATCAGCCACGGCGCCGCCAACATCGTCGGTGAATCGTAGCCGTCCGCGCTCCTGGTTGCTGACTACCATGGGCTCGAGTCCGGGTTCGAAAATGGGGAGAACGTTGTTCTGAAGGCGCTTGACCTTCTCGGTAACTACATCGGCGCATACCACGTCATTGCCCGTTTCCGCCAGGCAAGCGCCCACCACCAAACCAACGTAACCCGTTCCAACGACCGCGACCTTCATGGCGTCACCTCGGCAAGCACATGTCGTGTGTCGACCACGCGCCGAGCATGCTCAGCCACCATCGACCAATCGATCGTCGAGTGGTCCGTCGTGATAATCACACAATCCGCCGACCGGATCACGTCGGGGGTAAGTGCGACCGATCGATGCACTGTTTCCTCGTCGGTGAATTGCGCGACATACGGATCGTGGTACGTGATCTGTGCCCCCTGATGCTTCAGGAGACGGATGACGTCCAAAGCCGGACTCTCACGAAGATCATCGATGTCCTTCTTGTAGGCGACCCCAATCACCAAGACCTCCGCCCCGCGCACCGATTTCGAGTCTTCGTTCAGTTGCTCGACAACCCTGTGGACCCAGAACGCCGGCATTTCCGAGTTCACTTCGCCGGCCACCTCGATGAAGCGCGTCTTGTAGTTGAGCCCGCGCATCTTCCAGGCAAGGTAGTGCGGATCGATTGGGATACAGTGTCCCCCAAGTCCGGGACCGGGCGTGAATTTCATGAAGCCAAAAGGCTTCGTCGCCGCCGCCTCTATCACCTCCCACACATCGACGCCAAGCTTGTCGCACACGATCGCCATTTCGTTGGCCAACCCGATGTTCACCGATCGGAACGTGTTCTCCAATAACTTGACCAACTCTGCGGCCTCGGGCGACGATACCGGCACGAGCCGATCGAACACCGGCTCATAGAGCGCCAATACGACGTTGAGGCAGGCAGTGGTTACTCCCCCCAGCACCTTAGGTGTGTTCTTGGTATTCCATGTTGCGTTACCCGGATCGACCCGTTCCGGGCTGAACGCGAGGAACACATCCTTGCCAACCTCGAGGCCACGCACCTCGATTCGCGGGAGCAGAAGCTCGCGCGTGGTACCCGGATACGTAGTGCTTTCGAGTATGATCACCTGCCCCTTCCGTACCGTACTCCCCACCGAGTCCGCCACGGAGAGCACGTACGACACGTCCGGGTCCTTAGTCTTCGACAGGGGAGTAGGGACGCAGATCGAAATGACGTCCATATCGGCGAGGCGACTCATGTCGGTCGTTGCCGAGATCTTGTGCGCCTCCACGAGCGGCGCGAGAGTCTCAGTGGCAATGTCCTGAATGTGTGACCGCCCAGCGTTAACGCCATCGACGACCGCATCGTCCACGTCGAACCCGATCACGGTATAGCCTGCGTTCGCGATCTCGACCGCCAGCGGCAACCCCACGTATCCAATACCTATGACTCCAACAAGCGCCGACCGATCGGCCGCTTTTTGGAGAAGTTCCTGTTCTACGGACATTCGTCTCCTTATCCTCCTGAACGGACGTCGACGGCCTCGCCCCCGCGAGCCATCGATTCTGTTGCTGCGGCCAGCACTCGCACGACTGTCACGCCTTGCGCGGCCCCAACACGAGGCTCCACCCTTCCCACCGCGACTTCCGCAAAATGTTGCAGTTCCGCTCTCAGCGGTTCGACATTAGGCACGCGAGGAATCGAAATATCCCCCTCGCGAATGGTCAAACTCTCCCCGTAAGACGCGTACTCAGGAGGACGGTCGATTCCCCGATCGAAGATCTTGAGCTTTTCACGTGGTTGCATATCGTCGAAGACGACCATCTTCTTCGATCCCACTACGGTCAACCGGCGTTCCTTGTGAGGATCCAACCACGACATCTGAACGTTGGCAATGACACCGCTGTCGAACCCCATGGTCATGAACACGACGTCTTCTATGCCGGGCTGGATGAAACTCCGCCCATGTGCGGAAATCCTGGTCGGCGTGTCATCTAGCAACTCTAAGGCCACGGATACGTCATGCGGCCCGAAACTCCACAGCGCGTTCTCGTCCGGCCTCACCTGCCCGAGGTTCACTCGCTGACTATATAGATAGAATACATCCCCCAGATCCCCGCTCCGAATGATGTCACCTAACATCTCGAGCGCCGGGTGAAAAACGAGCAGGTGCCCGACCACGACCGGTACGTCACGCTTGTCTGCAAGCTCGGCAACCGCTTCCGCATCGTCGACCGACAGGGCAAACGGTTTCTCCACCAACACGGGGAGACCGTGCTCAACCACCTGGGTTGCAATGACATGGTGTGATGCCGCTGGTGTCGCCACGACAATTGCATCCGCTCGGTCGAGCGCCTCAGCCACCACATCGGTCACGTGTACCGCCGGGTATTGGCGGCTAACGGCTTCGCGCCGGGCAGGATCGATATCGCAGACGACGGTCAGTTCGACCTCGGGAAGAGCGGCTATTGTGCGCACATGGTTGCGGCCCCACTCCCCCGCTCCGATGACCCCGATTCGCAACGTCATGCGTGGAACTCCTGTATGGCTTCGACCACACGCTGTTGCTGCTCGCTGGTCAATTCTGGATAGATGGGAAGTGACAAGACCTCGGCACAGGCCCGTTCGGACTCCGGCATGGATCCCGCCCGATACCCGAGTTCCGCGAAACACGGTTGCAGGTGCAGAGGCACCGGATAATACACGGCGCAACCCACCCCCGCGCGCTTCAGGTGATCCCGGAGTCCGTCCCGGCGGGCGGCGCGCACCGTGTATTGATGAAATACATGTTCATTTGAACCGTCCGTCACCGGAGGCGTCACACCCTCGATCGCCTCGAGTTGTCTGCCATAGCTCGCTGCGTGTTCGCGCCGGGCAACATTCCACCGGTCGAGATGACCGAGCTTGGTGAGCAAAACGGCGGCTTGAAGCGTGTCGAGCCTGGAGTTAGTGCCGATCTCGTCGTGATGATATTGTTTGGCGCCACCATGCACTCGGAGCTTCCGCAGGCGGTCGGACCGCTCTGCGTCGTTGGTAACGATCATGCCACCATCGCCCCACGCACCCAGGTTCTTGCTTGGGAAAAACGAGAAGGCGCCGGCCAATCCTACCGTGCCCGAAGAGGTCCATACGCCATCGACCTGGCGTCGAGCACCAATAGCCTGCGCCGCATCCTCGATGATCGCTATCCCCTTCGGCGTGGCGATCGACGCGAGCCCTGCCATGTCCGCCATTTGACCGAACAGATGCACGGCAACGATGGCTCGAGTGCGGTCCGTTACGGCATCCGCCACCCGCGCGGGGTCGAGATTGAACGTTGCGGGATCAATATCGACGAACACCGGGGTCCCACCGGCGTTGTGAATAGCTCCGGCCGTTGCGAAGAAGGTAAACGGCGTCGTGATCACTTCGTCGCCAGGCTGCAGGTCGAGCGTCTGGAGCGACAGCAAGAGCGCGTCGGTCCCACTGGCACACGCGATGGCGTGATTGGCACCACAGAAATCGGCAATGGCGCTCTCGAACTGGCTCACCGCGTCACCCATGATGAAACGCTGGCTTTCCACCACCTCCATCAGAGCGGGGACGACCTCGTCTCGGATGTCCTCGAATTGGGCCCGGAGATCCAACAGGGGAATGGGATTGCTCATCGGGGTTCCCGGCTACTCGTGTTCAACCATTTGGAGGGCACCCGAATCCTCTCGGTAGCTGGTGCCGCAACGATCACATGCCGCCACACCATCGACTAGATGCAAGCGCTCACCACAGTGGCACATCCAACCGACCCGTCGTGCCGGCACGCCTACCATGAGAGCGTAAGGCGGCACATCAGACGTGATAACGGCTCCCGCCCCGACAAACGCGTACTCCCCTAGAGTGACTCCGCACACGACTGTCGCGTTTGCACCGATGGAAGCACCGCGCTTGACTAGAGTCACCTCGTAATCGGCCTTCCGGGACACATGACTGCGAGGATTCGATACATTCGTGAATACACACGACGGCCCGCAGAACACATCGTCCTCGAGTACGACTCCCTCATAGATCGAAACGTTGTTTTGCACCTTGACATTGTTCCCGATCGTGGCGCGCGACATCACAACGACGTTTTGCCCGAGGGAACAATCCCGCCCAATGACGACCTCAGGCATCACGTGGCAGAAATGCCAGACCTTGGTGCCAGCCCCGATCGACGCCCCGTCGTCGACATAGGCGCTCTCATGAACAAAGTAGTCAGTCACCGAGCAACTTGACCTCGAGTTGCAGCTCTACCTCGAATTTAGACTGTACACGCTCGCGCACGGCGTCGATCACGGCCCGAACGTCCGCGGCCGTCGCCGAACCAGTGTTCACAATGTAGTTGGCATGTCTCTCGGAAACCTGGGCTCCCCCGCATGCAAACCCCTTCAATCCGCTCGCATCGATCAATTGGCCGGCCGTACGTCTTTCGCCCCCAACCAACACGTCGGGGTTTCGAAAAACGGAGCCACAGCACGGTTCCTTAAACGGGGTTCCGCGCTGACGCCACCGGAAATGCTTGCTAATGTCCATCTTGAGATCGCCGATCGGCGCACGTTCGAGGTCGACGTGACACCCCACCACAATGGCGTCTCGGATACCCGCATCCCGATACGCCCATGGCAGGCTCGCCGCGTCGAGATGTTCGAGTCGACCGGACGACGTCACCACATCGACCCGGCGAACGACTTGGCTGAAATCCTGGCCGTGCGCTCCCGCGTTCATGAATACGCCCCCTCCCACCGTGCCTGGCACACCGATCAACCGGTGGATGCCCGCCCATCCAGCCTCTGCGGACAACCGCGCCAGGCGGGGAGTCGGCATCCCCGCTCCGATGATCCAACGGCCGTGATGCTCGTCCTTCGACTCGGCTTCGAGCTGATCGAGCCCCTTGCCCAATCGAATGACGACGCCGGCAAATCCGACATCTGACATGAGCACGTTCGACCCCAACCCCAACGCAAGCCAAGGCACTTCCTCTTCGGCACAGGCCTGCATCACCGCGGCAACATCGTCGGACGACGTAGGACTCACGAGTATCGACGC
>JBDHLU010000201.1:0-5265 GCA_039656555.1 Gemmatimonadota bacterium
TACGTCGAACTCGAAGTGAGTTTCGATGCCGATCTGCTCGCGCAACGCTAGCTTTGTCTTGGCAAGATCACCCCCTGCCACATCGACCTGCAACTGCTGCGTCGCGGCATCGGCGCGAGCGTCGTCCACACGCGGGGCACGGTGGCCTTCCGTTCGATTGACCGCTGGTTATTCGCGTTCGGTGAGCTTGCGGAGCTTCGATGCCTTGACCGAGTTCAATCCCCAAAATAGCGCGTTCAGATTTGGGCTCGGGATCAACTGGTCGCTCTTCACCGGTTTTCAAACCTCGGCGCAGGTTACCCAGGCCGATGTCGACGCGCGGAACGCCAGCGAATCACTGCGGGAGGGTCGCTTGCGCATCGAACGATCCGTACGCAGTGCGTTGATCGACGTACAGAATGCCTCCCGATCACTCAATTCCGCGCAGATCTCCGCGGACTTGAATCGGGAACGTGTGCGACTGGCAGAAGAACGCTACGCCATAGGGGCAGTGCAGTTCTCCACCTTGCAACAGTACGTGACGACGTCGGCCCAGGCCGACCGCACCTTGATCACCGCGCGATTCAGCTTCGCGTCGTCCGTGGTGAGCATGGATCAGGCGGTGGGTGAGAGGGTGCGACCGTGAGGGGGAAAGGGGAAAGGGGAAGGGGGAAAGGTACGTCATGAGTCTCCCCGGCTTCTCTGTCCGCCGGCCCGTCGCCGTGGCGATGCTCTTCACCGCGGTGTCGTTCCTTGGCGTGATCTCCTTTTTCCGGATTCCTATCGACCTTTTGCCCGATGTCGCGTACCCGCGGCTGGTGATCTATACGCAGTACCCGGACGTCGGTCCTTCTGAAGTAGAGCGGTTCGTCAGTGAACCGATCGAGCGCGGTGTCAGTCGCGTACCAGGCGTCGAACGTGTGGAGAGTATCTCACGCGAGGGCGTGTCGCTGGTGACGCTACGGTTTGCCTGGGGCACCGACATGGACTTCGCGGCGCTCAACGTTCGGGAGCAGTTGGACAACATCGACGATCAGATTCCTGAACTCGCTGACCGTCCGGTAGTGTTGCGCACCGATCCCAACTCCCAGCCGGTCATGGCCATCTCCGTGTCCGGCTCGCGCGATCTAGCCGCGCTCAAAGAGTTGGCGGAAACGGTCTTCAAGCGGCGTCTCGAGCAGATCGACGGGGTTGCGGAGGCGGCGCTCGCCGGCGGTCTCGAACGCGAGATTCATGTCGAAGTCGATCCGCGATTGCTGGAGACGTTTGGCCTGACCGTACAGGACGTGGTGACTGCGCTCGACGCGGCCAATCAGAGCGCGCCGGGCGGAACGATTCTCCGGGGCCGATACCGGTACGCCCTGCGCACACTCGGAGAGTTCCAGACCGTCGCCGAGATCGAACGCGTGCCACTCGGGGGCGATCCGGCCGACACGACCTCTGTAGCGATGAGGCTGTCGGATGTCGCGACGGTGGAAGACGGGTTCAAGGACCGCGAGTCGATGGCCCGGTACAACGGCGATGAGTCCGTAGGCCTGCTCCTGTTCAAGGAGTCGGGCGCGAATACGGTGCGCGTGGCCGATCAGGTCAACGAAGTGCTGGATCAGCTTCGAGCGCAATACCAAGGCGTACGGATCGACGTGGCAATGAGCCAGGCCGGGTTCATCTCGGAAGCCATCGCCAACGTGGTACAAGCGCTCGTGTATGGTGGAGTGCTCGCGTTCATCGTGCTCTTCTTCTTCCTGCGTGACTGGCGGTATCCGATCGCTGTTGCCCTGGCAATCCCGATCTCGGTCGTTGCGACGTTCGGCTTGCTCGACTTCGCCGGAGTGTCGCTCAACATCATGAGCTTGGGTGGATTGGCGCTCGGCGTTGGAATGCTGGTCGACAATTCCATTATCGTGCTCGAGAATGTGTTTAGGCACAAAGAACAGGGGGGACAGGGGGGACAGGACGCGATACACGCGGCCGAAATCGGCGCCAAAGAGGTGCAAGGCGCCATCACTGCATCGACTCTTACCACCATCAGTGTCTTTGGGCCGATCATCTATGTCGAAGGTGTTGCAGGCGAGCTGTTCGGCGACCTTTCGTTCGCGGTGGCGTTTGCGCTGCTGGCCAGTCTGCTCGTCGCGCTGACGTTGTTGCCGATGTTGGCGGCTAGGTGGGGAGGGAAAGCGGAAAGGGAAAAGGGGAAGGGGGAAGGGGATGGGTTCCGGGAGGAACAGGCGCGCAAGGGGATCTTTGCGTTGTTCGATTCTTCCTTTGAGCGGTTTGCGGCGTGGTATCACAACATACTCGAAGCCGCGCTGGATCGACGATGGCTCGTGGTCGGTGCGGCCGGTCTCACTTTGGTGGGTGGAGTCGTTTTGGGCTCGACGTTGGAGCGTGATGTCCTCCCGTCGGTCGACCAGGGGGCGTTTACGGCACGGCTCGCACTTCCGCGTGGTACGACGATCGAGGAAACTGCGGACGTCGCGGCTC
Source organism: Gemmatimonadota bacterium (assembly GCA_039656555.1). GTDB lineage: Bacteria > Gemmatimonadota > Gemmatimonadetes > Gemmatimonadales > GWC2-71-9 > CAMYLY01. The sequence goes on from JBDHLU010000201.1 coordinate 2,461, forward strand.
GCGCGGAGGCGATCTTTCTTGCCGATCCGAGTGTCGAGGCGGTCTTTACGCGTGTCGGGAGGCAGCAGGCGATCGCCGGCGTGGAGGAGGAGGAGAGCGGACTCAACACTGCCGTGTTGGAAGTTCGGGTGCTGGAGGGGGCGAGTACCGATGCCGCGCTGGATCGCATACGGCCGCAGTTGAGCGGGTTCCCGGTGGGTGCGCTCGCCATCGAAACCGGTACTGCGACCGCGCTCGGCAGGTTGTTGGGCGGCGAGGATTCCGACATTGCCGTTCGCGTGCGCGGAGAAAACTTGGACGCCACATGGGCCCACGCGCGACAACTGGAATCGCACCTTCAATCGGTACCGTCGCTCACCAACGTGCGGTTGGGCACCGAAGAGGGGCAACCGGAAGTGCTGGTCAGTATCGATCGCGAGAGTGCGGCCAACTATGGAATTGAACCGCGTCTCATTGCGCGGACCGTGGAGCAGTACATGCGTGGTGAGATGGCCACGGAATTCGTAGCCTTCGACGAGAAGGTACCGGTGCTGGTCCGGTTGCCGGAACGCGATCGCCGTTCGTTGGAGACGCTGCGAGTGCTCCGGGTGAACGGTGTTCCGCTTCGCGAGCTGGTGACCACGCGCGAGGAGGTTGGGCCGACGGAGATTCGTCGGCTCGACCAGGCCCGCATCATCACGGTGTATGCCGACGTGGCATCCGGTGGGTTGGACGCCGCCGTTGCCGACGCGCAGGCCGCGCTGGCGGCGGTGCCGCCGCCCCGCGGCCTGCGCGTCGAAATCGGCGGCGCCAACGAGGAGCGCGACCGGAGCTTCCGGGAACTCGGCTTTGCCTTTGGGTTGGCGCTCCTCTTGGTATACATGATCCTCGCCGCGCAGTTCGAGTCGTTCGTCCACCCGTTCACGATTCTCTTGAGTGTACCGCTCGCGACGGTCGGGGCGGCGGTCGCCCTGCTCCTCACCGGAGAAGGCCTCAACACGATGAGCCTGATCGGCCTTGTGGTGCTGGTCGGGATCGTGGTCAACGATGCCATAGTGAAGGTGGATTTCATCAACCAAATGCGGGCGCAGGGCATGGTGCTGCGTGACGCGATCCTGGAAGCGGGACGCGTCCGCCTTCGCCCAATCATCATGACCACGGTCACCACGGTGCTCGGCCTCACCCCGATGGCATTGGGAATCGGGCGCGGCGCGGACCTCAGGGCGCCGCTCGCGATCGCCGTGATCGGTGGCCTGATCAGCGCGACCGCGTTGACGCTGGTAGTGATTCCCGTCGCCTACGATGTGATGGAGGATGTGCGGGGGGTGCTGCGGCGTACGTTTGGGTTGCGGTCGATAGAGGAGAAGACGGCGAAAGACGGTGAAAGACCGTGGAGAACGGTGGGGGACAACGCATGATCCGCGCCTCCATCCGCCGCCCGGTTGCGGTCACCATGATCTACGTCGGCGTCGCGTTGTTGGGTGTGGTGGCGTGGCGTGGCATTCCGATCGAACTCCTTCCCGATACGGATCTTCCGCAGCTGACGATCACGTCGTTGTGGCGCGGCGCCTCGCCGGAGGCGATTGAAGCGTTCGTCACGTCGCCATTGGAATGGGCCGTGCAGCAGGTACGCGGAGTCGAAACCATTACGTCGGTGTCGTTTGAGCGGTACGGGTTTGCGCGCGCGCAACTTCGGGTGGAGTTCGCGCGTGAAACGGATATGGATTTTGCACGGCTCGAACTGTCCGAGCGCCTTGCGGCATTGCAGGAGGCTTTACCCGCCGAGGCAACGCGACCCCAGATCGAGCAGTACGTACCCCAGGAGTTCAGTGAGCAGCAGCGCCCGTTCCTGAGTTACACCCTCACGGGACCGTACACCCTGGAGGCGCTGCGCGCTCACGTGGACGAGGTGGTCGTGCCGGAACTGCTGCAGGTAGAGGGTGTCTCTGGCGTCGAGGTGTACGGGGGGCGCCAACGGCTACTCGAGGTCTCGCTCGATCAGAACAAAGTTAGGGCGCTGGGCCTGGATCCGGTGTTCGTGTGGCAGAAGATCAACGAGTTGGAATACGTGGCCGAAGCGGGTGCCATCGAAGATCAAGGATTGTTGCGCACGGTGGCGATTCGGCATCGCACGGAATCGGCCGATGAGATCCGGCGGTCACCGCTCCTCACCGACCGGGGCCGCATCGTGCGGGTCAGCGATGTCGCGACCGTCCACGATACGTTCGAGGACCACACGAGTCACTATCGTATCGATGGGCAGCCCGCCGTGTCGTTTCAGATTCACAAAGAGGTTCGCGTCAATACTGTGGCGGTGGCCGATCGCGTGAAGGAACGCGTCGAGGCGCTGAACGCCGTACACCCATCAGGGGTGCGTGTCATCCTCGACGATGACGAGTCAGAGGCTATCAAGCGTCAGCTGTCGGATCTTCGGAGCCGGGCGATCGTCGCGGCGCTGGTGATTTTCGTCGTGCTGCTGATCTTTCTCCGATCGTTCCGGTCGGCTGGCATCGTCTTCGCCACGATCGCCTTCTCTGTCTTGATCGCGCTCAATCTCATCTACTTCGGCGGGCTCACGCTCAACATCTTGACGTTGATGGGGCTCGCGATGGGCTTCGGGCTGATCGTCGACAACGCGATCGTGGTGCTGGAGAATATTTATCGACGGGTGCAGAGACGGAGGGTGCAGGGTGCAGGCGTTGATGTCGCTGTGGAGGCGGAGCGGGGGGCCAAGGAGGTCGTGCTCCCCATCATGGCTGCGACCGCCACCACGATCATCGTTTTCATACCGTTCGTCTATCTGCAGGGCGAGTTACGAGTCTTCTA
>JBDHLU010000202.1:0-5236 GCA_039656555.1 Gemmatimonadota bacterium
CCACCTCGCCCATGAGTATTTCCACGGTCCCGGTCTGGGTCGGCTCGGCGCGAAGAGTGTGTGACGACCCCGCAATCGGCGTGGCATCGACTTCCGCAATAATCTGCCGGATCCGAGCAGCATTATCGGCCGCGAATTGTATGGCACCTTCCGTGAAGCGAAGGGTGGCAATCACTCGCTCCGCGAAGGTGGCGTAGGAATAGGCCTCACTGAGAATGGCGAACCGGTTCCGGAGGCCGATGTAGTTGTTATTGAAACGCGGCCGGTAGTCGAACGTACGCCACTGCCGAACACCTTCTTGAGGGCGTCCACCGTTTCCATAATAGAACGCCTCCCAACCCTCCGCGTCCTTGAGGTATCGCGCCGCCGCCGGTAACCATTCGCTGCGCAGCATCGCATCGATTCGCTCGTCCGTATCGGGATGGAGCGGCGGCGAATACGTGATGTGGTACGCGTGCCGAGTTCCGTTGGTGGTGTGAAGGTCAATCGCTACGTGCGGATCGTACTCGGTCATCAGACGCACGAGCGATCGAGCCTCGGGCGAATCGAGTTTCATATGGTCGCGATTGAGATCGTATCCCTGCGCGTTCGGCCGTTGCCCCATACCAGCAACGGGCCCGTTTTGGCGCCCCCGGTTGGTGAGCCGAACCCGTTCGTTTCCGTCGGAGTTGTAGATCGGGACTATCAGTAGCACCAGAGAGTCGAGCCAATCGGCATGTTTCCCCTGAGCGAGGTCGCGTAGCATCATCTGCATCGCTTCCTTCCCGCACACTTCACCCGCGTGGATGTTGCCTTGCACGTAAACTCGGGTTTTTCCCGAAGCCCGCACGTCGTCCGGTGACGCACTGGCCACGTCGCCCACGACCAACAGCGGCATGGCCCGGCCCTCGAACGTGTAGCCGAAAGTGGTGAAGTGAATTCGGGGAGACGCGTCAGCTACCGTCCGCACGAATTCCATCACGTCTTCGTATCGACTCGTCTCGGCGTAGTTCGTCCGTTCCGCACGCGTGAAGACTTCTTCGAGCGATTGCGCTTGGCCGATCGTCGGCCACATGGCAACCGCGGTCGCGCACACGATGACCGCTCGGCGGTGTAACGCTAAGGTCACGCGGAATTCCTTTGGTGAGATTGCGGGTGGGTCTTACTGACTTTGGCAGAGATCCGCATAGTGGTCGAGCATGAGGGCCAGGCCGTGGCCGTCTTCTGATTCCCTGAGGCCGATGATGTTCATCACAATGATCGCCGAGCCGGGCTGGGTCCGCCAGCCGGCGTTTTCCGTGCGGTTGTTGAAGTCCTCGAGATACCAGGCATCACGCTCTGCATCCGCCCACCAGCGGATCACAACCGTTGCTTCATCGAGGGCTGGAGCCCGAATATCGATTTGCCACACATCTACCATGGGGATCGTGGCCGGCCGCCGGTCACCCGTGAATTGGAGCTTCATCACACAATTGGAAGCTTCGACGATATTGAATCGCGTCAACGCATACCGGTACGGACGGTCTCCTCGGCACCGCGTGTCTGCACACAGGTTCGCAATCAACCACTCCTCCGTCTCCTCCATCGAGAATTCGACGGCTTCCTCGGGCGTAGGCATCGGTGGCGGTGGGGGGCCAGACGAACATCCGACCGACAAGGCGAGTAGCAATATCCCGAGGCGTGATTCCATGGTTCAAAAAGTGCCCACTCGGCCGGTCGGAAGCAAGGCTCCCGGGTGGCAGTGACCACACTGTATAGAACCCCACCCGGGTTATATTTGGTCACCCGGTAGGTCCTTCCACGGCAATACCCACGCCCACCCAACAGAGATGAGAGCCACTAGTCGCCCGATAACCGCCGGGTTCATCGCCCAGAACGTGCTCGTCGGCCTTACGGTGAGCTTCGTGGCCATCAGCTTGGGGGCGGCGTTTGGCCTTCTCTCAGGGCGCGGCGCATTCGCCGGAATGATCTCGGCCGGGATCATCGCCGTCGTGACCGCCCTGTTTGGCGGGACGCGGGTGCAATGCTCGGGGCCAACCGCCCCGATGACCGCCGTGACCGTGGCGGTAATGGGCTTCGCGACCGCGAGCCTTGTCGACCGACTGCCGAACGCGGCCCCCGACCAATTCGTCAACTTCGTACTCATACTAGCCGGCGCGATCTTGCTCGGGGCCGCCGCGCTCCGGTTGGGACGATTCATCACCCTCGTGCCGAGGGTCGTGATCTCGGGGTTCATGAACGGTATCGCCATCCTCATCTGGGTCGATCAGGCTACAAAGCTTTTTGGGTTCCGCGGCCAGGTTGCGTTCGGTGGTTCGCAGAACGCAAACATCGGCCTTGCGCTCGCTACCTTCGTCGTCGCCCTCTCGTTGTCGGCACTTACGCAACGACTAGTGCCTCGGGCCGCGCGGTTCTTATCACCGACCCTCCTTGCCATCGTGTTTGCCACCATCGCCGCCCAAGTGTTGACGCTCGATGCCGAACGCATCCACGTCGCCGGCATTGCATCGGTATCGGCGTTCGTCACGATGGTCGCCGAGCAGTTTCCATCAGATGCCAATATCGGTTGGTTGTGGGTCGCGTTGCCGTTCAGCATACAGCTAGCCGGACTGTGTTACCTCGACACGCTGCTCACCTCGCTGGTCGTGGACCGCCTCACCCGCGAGACCACTCACCAAGACAAGGAACTCGCCGCGCAAGGCGTAGCCAACGGATTGGTCGCCCTCGTCGGAGGCATTCCTGGGGCGCAGGCAACGATTCGATCGGTCCTCATGATCAAGGAAGGGGCGACGCTCCGCCTGGCCGGTGTAATGGTGGGCGTATTCGTGCTCGTCGAAATGGTCTTGCTCAAGGACCTTGTCAGCCTGGTTCCGCAGGCCGTCTTCGCAGGCATTCTCTTCAAGGTCGGGTACGACGTATTCGACTGGCGACCTTTGGGGCTGTACCTCCGTGGACTGCAACGGGGCTACGATGCTCGGCCTGGCTTCTCCGTGTCTCACCCGGAAGTGTTCTTCATCACGGGGACGTCGTTAGTCACGGTGTTCTGGGACCTAAACGTCGCCGTCATCAGCTTTGCGTTGCTGTTCTATGCGGTCCGCCGATTCGTGGTTGTTCCGGATCTCGATGACCCCGAAGAGACGCTAGGGGTGCGACAAGAGGACTAGCGGTGGCGGGTGGCTTTTGCTCTGCCGAGCGTAGTTTGGTGTTCAGGAAGTAGTCGTTCTCAAACCGAGCCCATCATCGTATTCCAACATCTCTAACGTCACATTGTCTCTGACGGCTCGTTCGGCCATTTGGAACACGCGACCTGACACTTCACTATCGACGTACTCCTCACCGCAGTTCGGGCACACGTGAGCGGGCACGCCCTTCACGACTAGGGTTGCCCCCTCGCGTTCCAGGGTGACTGTTGCCGTCCCCGTCTGTGTTTCGGCGAGCTGGCAGATCATACAGGTCATCGACGCCTCCGGAAATTGGCTGTCCAGAGATCCGGATCAGGGCGGTATGCCGTGATCACTACTGTAATGTCGTCGTTGACGGCGTCGGCCGCCACTACGTGGATGGGCTGTTCACGAGACCATCCCAGAAGCATGCACCCTGAATACAACGTGCCGTCGCACCGGATATGCATGCGACTAGCCACGGCTAACGCCGGCACCCAATCTTCGCTGACCGTACCGAATTCGCGCGCCCGGCCTCGGCTTTCGTTTTTGTGTCTCGACCTCCACGCCAACTCGGCAGTGATCTGTTAGACATCGGCCCAGCTCGATGGTCCGGCAACCCATTCGTCTGCCTGTTGACATCACGTTGGTGAGTAGATTGGGTAGGTCAAATCTTCCCGAAGGGATCTACTCATACGGATGCCCACTGATACGGTCCCCGCGAATCCACTCCACCGCCTGGCTCCGGCCCTCGCCGCTCTCGCGTGCGCCGCAGTACGCCTCCCCCTCCTCGTCCGGGACGATTTCTGGTTCGACGAGGTCTTCTCCTTCGTAGCGGTGTCGGGTACCTGGGGTGACCTCTTCGCTTTTGCGGTAGCTGATCAAGTCAACCCACCGGGATTCTATGTGCTGGCCAAGCTCTGGCTCTGGGTGGGCGGTGAGTCGGAGATATGGATGCGGCTCCTCCCTTGCCTGCTGGGCATCGCGCTTGGTCCGATCGCGCTCCGCTTCCTCCGGACGCTGAACGTTACGCCGGTCGGTCAGGTGCTGGGCGTGGCGCTGGTGGCCTCGAGCCCCCTCCTCACATACTTGTCCGTCGAGTTCCGCGCCTATGCCGCCTTCACTCTGCTGGTCGGGGGCGCACACCTCATTGCAGCACAGATCATTCTGACCGAGCGCAACCCGAGCCGCCGGACGTGGTGGCTGCTCGGGAGTCTGCTGTCGGTCGCCATCCTGTTTCACTACTTCGCGGCTTTCGCAGCACTATCCATCGTGGCCGCGGCGTGGTGGACGGGGAGATTTCGCCGGCGGTTCACGCTCGTGGCTGGAGTGGCACCGCTGGCCACCCTCCTGCCCTGGGCCCTAGTTGTCGTCAGAGAAATGCGAGCCGGCGATGGACTCGCACAGAACGCGCAATGGATACTGAAACCAACACTCGTAGATCTCGGAACGTTGCCGACAGCATTTGTCGGAGGAGGGGCGCCCGCGTTGGCTCTGGCAATTGTCGTCATCGGGTCGGCTGGTGCCATAGTGCTGGGATTGGCGAACGCGTTCCGCGCAACGGGACCCGGGGATGCCCGGACGCGCACGTGGCGAATGTTGACTGCGTACGGGCTCGTACCGGTCGTGCTAGTGTTCGCGGCGAGCTGGATCCTGCCGCACTCGATGTGGGTCCCGCGCTATCTCAGTACGGTCGCCCTGCCGTTCATCGCGCTCATCGCGTTCGCCGCCGATCGGAGGCCCAGGGTTGCGCGACTCGCCATGATCGCCGCGGTCGGTTGGTCACTCGTTGTCTCGGTACCGGATGCCTACCGCGCCCGCCCCACCAAAACGGAGTGGCGAAAGCTCACGAGACATCTCACCGAAGATGGCCGCACCCAAACGACCGTGTTCGCGTTCGAGGGATATCTCTCGCTGCCGTTGACCTACAACGCCAGGCGCGAAAGCGTACCCTTGACCATTGCGACCACGCTCCGTGCATCGAGTGAACCCGCGTGGGTGCTCTATCGGGCGGGGGGCACTGCCGATTCCGCGCTCTTCGACTCAGCGGCGCGGGCCATGGTGACGCTTGGTCCGCCGCTCTCGATCGACGAGCG
>JBDHLU010000203.1:0-5195 GCA_039656555.1 Gemmatimonadota bacterium
ATGGAGGTTCTCATCGCCCGGAATCCCGAAGATGTACTCGACCCCTTCGGAGGTGAGCACCTGGACCAACTGCTCAGATGCGTTCACAGACTTGTCTCCTAAGAATCAGAGTTCGGAGCTTCCCTGCTGAAGGACCTGCTGAGGATCTTCATTCACCAAAGCAGCCTTCATCTTGTTCAGCTTCTGGACGATTTGCTGAGCTTTGGTCAGGATCGATTGTGCTGATTCAGCTGGCAGAACGACCGCCGACGATCCCTGAGCGAAGATGTAGTCGCCGGGAACGATTGTCACGCCGTCGACAGACACCGGCACGTTGGTGAGGTACGGCTGGATTTCATTGCCGCCGGTCCTCACCGTTTCCCCCTTGCAGTAAACTGCAAAGTCGTAGCTCTGCAGTTCCTCGTAGTCACGGACGGTTCCGTCACAAAGAAGACCCGCCAACTTGTGGTTTTGGAGTCGTGACAGCTTCGTGCCGCCGCCCAGCGAGGTATCGGGGTGACCATTGCTGGCCATGACGAGGACCCTTCCTGCCGGATCGTCATCCCCGATCGCACGGTAGAAGGCCGGGCCGAGGCTGTGCTTTTCCGGATCCATGAGGTCTTTCCGAACCGGCAAAAAGCCGATCGTGACCGCGGGGCCGAAGAGCACTCGCTCGGGATTCGGCGAGTCGAGACGAATGATGTGCGCCCGATGCTCGAACGCCATGCCCATGGCGTCGACAACGTCTGCCACACCAAGGCCGTTGATGGTTTCGACTGAAATCAAACGCTCCCCTTCCATCGATCTCACTGTTTTGTAACGAAGATACGAGAGGCGCCCACGGTGGACGCAGGCAATCATATTATACGCGCGGGACCGACTAGCACAATCCATCGACTAGCAAGAATCTGATCCCCGCCGAACCAGCGCTCTTGTTGTGTGGTAGGTTCTCGCTTATGAAAGCAATCCATCTTGTTGCAATCATGTTTGTGGGAGTCGTTCCGGCTATTGGTCACGCCCAGGGGACGGACGATGAACTGTTGCTCCGGTTCTTTCGCGTTCGGCGGCCGTTGGTGGGCACGACAGCTGCCCAGCAAGATTCGGCGTCCTCTGGAGTTCCCCTGGTCCAGGTGGGGTCTATTCTTGTTGGCGGCGGTATCGCGATCGCTGCAGAGATCCTTGGGCAAGATATCGATCCTTCGAACTGTGTCCCCTGTGATCCAGCCGATCTTCCGGCGATTGATCGCTGGTCTGTCCGAACGGAGCAGCCCGCGTGGGGACGCGCCAGCGACGTGGTGCTGCTCGGGATGGTTGCAGGAACTTGGGTCGATCTCGGGAGGCGTGAAGGCGGGACCAAACACCTGCTCACGTCGCTGGAAGCATTAGCGTGGACGCAAGCGTCCACGCAAGTCCTCAAGAACGCCACCAACCGCTCGCGACCAGTGATGTACACGGAGGATGCCGCGGATGTCGCGGGTGAACCCGGAAATCAACGCTCGTTTCCGTCCGGGCACACCTCGGCCGCGTTCTCCATTGCAACATCATACTTCCTCAGCTCTAAACAACTCACTGGCGAGAGTCGATGGTGGATTTTTGTGCCGGCAGTGTTCGTCGGTGTCGCACGCATAGCTGCCGCAAAGCATTTCACCACAGATGTGTTGGCGGGAGCGGCCATCGGTACCGTGACCAGCCTGGTCGTGTATGAAATACGATTTTGATATACGGGGGGATCTCCCCTTTCCAATCTGCCCTTTGCCTCCCCACGTCCCTCCCCCGTGCAAACCCAAGGAACTACCAATCCTTTCGTCCACCGGAAGGACTTGCCGTGCAACGCGTTGGAAATGGGTGTGCCCAAATTGTGCCCATTGGGGCGAGTGGACTGCGCTACGCGGATAGCGAATCCACTAGGACGGCTCCAACCCCTTCTACTCAATAGTCTGGAACGCGCTGTGCCTTGAGTGTGCCTCGAACACTCCTGCCGTGAGAGCCCTGGTGGACCCGTCTCGGATCTCTTGGGTCCCATACCTCCCCTCCCACAGAGACGGGATCGACGACGTGCCTGCGAATAGGAGAAGGGTGTCCGCGTTACACGGGGGTGGGAATCGAGCGGCTACTCTCGCGCCCCAAGGGCCGGATCACCATGTTACGTGCCTATGACCGAGATCACATCCGTGTCCGGCTAGTGGGCAGGCCGCCTTAGCAGGTGCCGACGATCACGACATCGTAATGAAAGCCCATCATGATAATTCTCCTTTAGCCAGTGGATTGATCCTCTCACTGCTCCCCGGACTGACCTCGCTGGTCGAAGTCCACGTGGAACGTGGTGCTGACCGGCTCCTTCGACAGTGTGGGCGCGTTGGCCGCAAAGTCGATCTGCCACACTCCGTCCTTGTCGCGCTTCGCGGTGTTGGCTTCCCACCATGCCCGTGCATCGGCTCCGGACCACCGCAGTACATTGACGAGCCCGTTGAGTTCGTCCCCCAACTCCGACGCAGTGGGCCGGTGGTTCGCATCTCGTTCCAGACACCGGACCAGCAGAGCCTCCAAATGGCTGTCCACTGGTTCTCCTCGTGCTTCGGAGACCGGTGTGATTCTTCCTGACGCATGCTTCCCTACGACCGCCGCGATGCCGTCAGCCATGAACGCGTGTACGCCGGTCAACATGAAGTACATAACTGCGCCGAGGCTATATATGTCGGCACGCGCATCGATTTCCTGTGGATTGTGGAACGCCTCAGGGGCCATGTACAGCGGGGTGCCCACGAGCACGTCTTCCGACGTGAGATTCATCGTGGCTTCCGGATCGACGTTCCGCACCAACCCGAAGTCGAGCACTTTTACAAAATCGAAGATTCCTCCACGTTCGGTCAACATGAGATTGGACGGTTTGATGTCGCGGTGCACCAGGCCGTTCGCGTGGGCTTCCGCCAACGCCCCGCATATCTGCTTGAGCACGTGCACGATTCTGCCCTGATGCATGGCCCCATCGACGAGCACGAGTTCGCCGATGTCCACGCCGGGGAGATACTCCATCGCGTAGTAGAACACGCCGTCGGGCGTGCGCCCGTAGTCATAGATGGCCACCGTGTTCGGATGCGAAAGGGCCGACGTGTGACGGACCTCGCGCTCAAACCGCTTCAGACTGACCTCGTTGAGCATATCCGGACGGAGCAGCTTGACCGCCGTGGGTCGACGCAGTAGTGCGTGTCGCGCCCGGTACACTCGTCCCATCCCACCTTCGCCGATCTTCTTTTCGAGCACATACTGCCCAACTTCCTGGGCCTCCACCACACTCGCCTGCAACCGATTGATCCACCACGAGGATCCGACCAGTACGAGAGCGGTCACCACGAAGAGTCCAAAGACCGACCACAGAATGGTGCGCATTATCGCCAGCTGTCCAAACGCCTCGGCGGCATCGACCTTAGTCGTCACGCCGAAGCCGTAGGTCGGAAGCATCGTCCACGCCCCGATCACCGGCACGCCGCGATAGTCGTTGTACCCGTCCACATCTACGCCAATTGTGACGCTGTCGGGCAGAGACCGATCGAAGTTCCGATTGACTGCGTCGGTCGCCATACGCGTCAAGGGATATTGCCGCTGCGACACGGGCTCACCTGGTGCCCGCTCCCTGAGATCGACCTGCGGGTCGCGGGTTTGAATGCGCAGGACCGCTGTCACGCCTGCCTCATCGGGAAGGAGGCCAATTCGCTTCATTTCGTCTTCGAATCGTGAGCCGGAGAGCATGATACCCGTCGAGTCGAAGGCGAAGGTTTCCCCACTCATGCCAGACCGCGCAACACTGAGGATATCGGAGAACCCCCGTTCAGGGGCGATACCGAACGCCAGAACACCGGTGACCGCTCCGTTGGACAGCACGGGAGCCCCCACGAACATCATGATCTCTGCGGCGGCCGTAGCGGGCGACGTCCCCACGTTCAGGGGCGGCGTCACCACGGTATCACCCGCAACCATGCGGCTGAAGAACACCTGGGCGGCAGCACTCGGGTTATCACCGATCACCGAATCATCGGAGGAGGCGGCGATATGCCCGCGCGGGTCGAGAACGAAGTAGTCCGTGTAGCCAAAGGCAAGCACAACGGGATCGAGAATCGATTCCAGGACGCGAGCGTCGCGCGAGCGTGCGAGCTCGGGTGCGGAGGCTCCAGCCAAGGATGACGCGCTCAATGACGTGACTGTACGGGTGATGCTGGGGTCCCCGGCGAAGTAACTCGCGTTTTCCTTCCGGTCGTCCAGCCAAATCAACAGCGCGCTTACGTCCGCTTTGAGCACGGTCTTCAACTCCTTCGCCATCTGCCCCTTGATCGACCGCTCCGATACGCCCCGCAGAACGAACCCTAGGAGGCTCAAGGTGGCGGCGACGCCGATAGCGACGAGCGCGATGCGTATCCGGGTCATGGGGTGGTGTGGAGTCGGGGCAGGATCAGGCTCCGAACACGCGATTAGAATTGTTCAGCAAACGGTTTCCTCCCTCGTGCGATACCAGACATCTCCGACGAGCGGTCTTCGGGCTCGCGGCAGTTGCGATCCGCTCGAGCCCCAGGTCTTCCACCCAGGATGCATAGTCGAGAGCCTGTGCCACGACTTCGCGCGGTGTCTTGTCGCGTTTGAGCTCGACCAGCACCAGCGATCCATCCGGTGCGATCGCGAGTAAATCAATTCTGCCGCCGTGATTCGTGATCTCTTGCTGCCCGATCAACATCCATTCGCCAGATACGATGGTTGGGTCTTGGACAATCATCTCTTCCAACTGCTGTTCGCTGGCCAGGCGGCTTGCGGAGAGTGGTGCGGGCTTGTCGCCGACCTTCCAAATGGCGTGCTTGATTGGCATGCGAAAGATCCCTGCCCCGTTTAGTGCATCGACAATCCAAACCCAAATTCGGCTCGGCTAACGTATCCGGCGGGGGCCATCCCCGCCAATTAGCCTGAAGATCGTCCGAATACCTGTACCGTGTTGGGGTTGATCGTCACTTCAACAGCGCGACAAGCACCGCACCAATCGCAAACACCGCCACCGCACCGGCCACCTTCAGTATTAGATCGAGCTTGTTGTTCAAGTCCGTCGACAGTTTGGAGACCCGTATAGAGGACCCGATTTCATTGGACAGTGAATAGGCATTAGTCTGAGGGGTTCAGATAAGAGGGGCCATGTTCATGTCCAAGGTGCAGGAGAGCGAGGAGTCGTTGCCGGAGCG
>JBDHLU010000204.1:0-5190 GCA_039656555.1 Gemmatimonadota bacterium
CAGGCCCCTACCATATCCCCGAGCTCGAACCGAGCTATCCCACGGTTGAGATGAACTCGGTACAGGGTGGGATCTAGGGCCAGCGCCGTTGAGTAGTCATTAACAGCGCCCTCCGGGTCACCCAGTTTCTTGCGAGCGATTCCTCGATTGTTGTACGTGTCCGCGTTCTCCGGAGTCAACTTCAACGCCGAGTCAAAGTCCGCGATTGCCCCCCGGTAATCGTTGAGGGTCAACCTGGCCTTGCCTCGGTTGAAATAGGGCTCCGCATAGGTCGGGTCCAGCGCAATCGCTCGCGAATACACCTCGATGGCTTCACGGTATTTTTCTGCTTTCGCGAGGTCGTTGCCTTCGATGTTCAGCGTTTCGGCGTCCTGTGGTGCCTGCATGGTCATACCAAGAGTGGTGTCGGTGGTCAGGGTGATCGCTGCGACAACGGCGGCAGCATGAATCGCGAATCGCCTATAGAACGGTAGGGCTGGAAGCGAAGGCATCGATTTTGGCCTCGACTTTGAGTGTGCGGCTTGCGGCAGTCTGCACGTCAACGTGCGGTTCACCTTCGCCGCCATCGGTCACGAAGGTCCTCGATGGCCGTCCAGACTACCAGTGCCACTAAGAGGGCTCCGAGAACTAGCCAGCCCGCATCCCCGGTTAACTGCTGTGCCAAGAGCAGGACGAACAGCAACGCTAGGTAGCGGGTAACATATCCGTACCATCTCCACTGTCGCTTCGCGGCCCAGGGGGGGAACTAAGCCTCACCGCAACAAACCGATCCCTCCCGCAATAATCCGCCTACCTACCTCGTGCCGCTCCATAGCGTAGATCGTCATCACCATCAGGCGAGACGACGCGCAACTAACGCAGTGAACGACGCGATGGGGGTGGGAGCCCCGAACGCCGCTGGGACGCTCGGGGCTTGATGATCAGCGGGTATCCCGCAATCGCATCTTCGTGGGCACTACCGCAGTTTCCAGATTACTGCGTGTTCCTCGCCAGACTCCAAGGCGGCGACACCAAGGATGTCACCACGGTTGTTGATGTCAAACGCAAAGCTGCTTACGCCGCCCAAGGTCCCTAGGTCTCTCTGGGAGTCCCTATCCCAAAGAAACGCATGTGCCGTTGTGAAGTCACGGCCCGAAGTTGTGCTCCACCCGATGATCTGGCCTAGATCGTTTACGCCCCCAACGGTGCTGATGGTGCCGCCAAGCGTCCCTAAATCGATCATCACCCCGTCAAACCATGCAAAGGCGTGAGTCTCACCAGAGGCCGTGCCGCTTTGGCCACACACTTGGCCTGCCTCGTTGATCTCAAGAGCCGTGTGCTCTGTTCCCCAATTCGTGAGACACTTAGAGGTGTAACATCTGTGCCTCTTTCGGGGTCCGTTCGCGCTGGTACTGCCGCGGCGATCGGTACCCTAACGCCGAGTGCGGTGCCACCTCGTTGTAATCCTCCAGCCACGGCTCGAGCTGACCGAGCACGGCCGTTGCCGTCGCGCAGTCCGCACCATCGACATAATCCCGTTTCAACGTGTTCACGAAGGCTTCACTCATTCCGTTCGACTGCGGACTCGCGGCCGGGGTCGTGATCGGCTGGAGATGGAGTTGCTCGGCCATCCACTCGGTGGCGAGCGCCGTGTAGATACTCCCGTTGTCACTCAGCCACTGAATCGGCTCGTGCGGTTGCCGATCCCCAAACCGGTGAGCCACCGCCCGGCGCATCAGCTCTTGAATGTCCGTGGCCAACAGTGGCCGCGCCGCCGCGACGTGCGCCAGTACCTCGCGGTCATGACAATCCAGCACGAACGCCACGTGCACCACCTCACCACTCCAGCACGGAATTAACAGCTCGTCACTGCACCACCGCTCGTTGGCACGGTCGCGCATGATCCGGCCTGTATGGGCTCGGCCCCGCCGGCGGTTCACTTTGGGGAGCGTCATCCCATAGAGCTGCATCACCCGGCGGATCCGCTTGCGATTGTAGCGGGTACCGAACAACCGGTTGACCCGCGCCGTCACCCGACGGTGTCCATACGAGGCGCGGGTCTTGACCACGACCCGAATCTGGCCAGCCACGCGCTCGTCGTCCTGGCGGTGGTAGCGCGGCCCCCGCGGCGCCTCCGCCCGATACGCCGTACTGCGACTCACGCCGAGCACGCGACAGATCACCGCCACCGGATACGGACTCACCGCTTGGACACGCCGTAGGAGCCGGGTCTTTTTTTTATCTCTGCCTGCGCAGCCCGGAGAATCTCGTTCTCCATCGTCTTACGCCCCAACGCCCGCTCCAATTCCCGAATGCGCTGCTCCGCATCTTTGAGCTGGTACGCCGGCACCACCGCGCCACCCGCCGCCACCGCCGTCTGGCCACCATCCTCCATCAGATGCTTCCACCGCCGCACCAACGACGGCGACACCTCCAGTTCACGGCTCAACTCCGCCACCGTAACCTCCCCACGAAGCACCCGGCTCGCCTGCTCACGCTTGAACTCAGCCGTGAACAACCGCTTCCCGTTGACCGCCCTCCGAAACTTCTCCATAGTGTTCCCTCCCTTCGAGTGACAAACTATGTGTCCACTCGAATTGGGGAACAGAGCACAATCAGGACAGTCCCATCCGTGAGTCGGGTCGCTGTACTGTGCTGTCCATGGCCAAACGCTGTGCTGCCAAGCGATGTGAACGTCCCGGCCTCGGGGTCATACAGTTCGGCCGGACCAACAGCACCACCCCCCAATTCCCCCGGACCAAACCACCCGACAATAAGTACGGTGCCGTCATTCAGCAGCGTAGCCGTGTGGTCGCGGCGAGCGACGCCCATGCTCCCAGTGGGGGTCCATGTATCGCCAGCCCCAGCGGTAACAGTCCACTGTGGCGAAGCCAACTGTGGTGGTGCGAGCGTGTCACGGTCAGAACATGCCACCAGCAGGAACACGGCCGTGGCTGATAGAACACGATGGCTATGCATGCAACTCCTCCCCTTGGCCGAAGCTCGTTCAAATGACATCTCAGAACCCAACGCAACCTGTGGGTTGGCAGTCAATTGGCAGTCAATTGGGAGTCAACCGAACCGCACCGACGCTCTGCGATCACTGTGGGGACTGCTACGAACTCCTGACGGACGTGCCGGTGCTGAACACGCTATCGAATCTGTTGGGGGGCACATGGACCCTGTGGGTGTGCGCCGGGTGTGGGCACGTCGAGTGGTTTCGGCGGAAATCCTTGTTGCCGGATCCTTGATGATTTCTAGCAGCTAGAAATCATGCTGGCATTTCGCACAAGACGTTCGGGCTGCTACTTCGTTAGCTCGTCATACCGTGCGAGGAGCAACCGCAGCGTCTTTACCCACTCATCCTCCGCCTTCTCGTTATCCGGTAGTGGCGGGATGTTAGCTGCGAGTTCGCGTGGCGGCACGACCGCACGCTCCTGAGAAGGATGAGGCGTTGAAAAAAGCGGCGAGGGAAGCCACCAAGGACCTAAAAGGTCATTGGTATAAGGTCGGCCAGTCTATTGGTCTGATTCCCACGCGGCAGGGTGGTAAGACTGATCTTATCCCAGACAAGTGGCTGCTCGACTTGAAGGAGCAGGGCAAGGGACTCCTCGCCGAAGTACGCGAATATGAGCCCAATGCAGTGGAGAGGGACGCCGTGCGAGCGCTCTTGCTTGCGGAGCCTTATCCTGAGTAGTGCTTGGTTGTGGTGAGTGGGTATATCGGGGAACGATTGGCAGAACTGTACCCCTAGCCCTCTTTCTTCGCCTCGTTCCATAGGCCGTCGAGCGTTTCGAGGTCGGCATGGCCGATCTCGATGCCACGCTCGACGGCCAGTTGCTCGACCCGCCGGAACCGGTTGCCGAATTTGGCGTTGGCCTGCTCGAGCGCCGCCCGTGGATCGACCCCGAGTTTTCGAGCAAGGTTCACCACCGCGAACAAGAGGTCTCCAACTTCTTCGCGCTCCGCCGCATCATCGTCACCATCGACGGAGCGGAGCTCTTCGAGCTCTTCGAGTTCTTCACTCACTTTCTGCCGGGGGCCTTCCGTATCGGGCCAATCGAACCCCACACCAGCCGCGCGTTCCTGCAAGCGAAACGCCATCAAGAGGGCAGGAAGGTTGGGTGGGAGCCCATCGACGATGCTCGAAGGCGCAGCGGACTCACGACGCTTGATTCGTTCCCACCGCTCGGCCACTTGTTCCTTGTTCAACGTCGGGTGGTTTGTGGCAGTGTCCTTATCGCCATACAAGTGCGGATGGCGTCGCCACATTTTTTCTTCGACGGCGCGGGTGAGGTCTTCCGCTCCAAAAAGACCCTGCTCTTCGGCGAGCACGATCTGGAACGCGACGTGGAGGAGCACGTCGCCGAGTTCGGTCCGCAGATCGTCCTGGTCACCCGTGGCTATTGCGTGATCGAGTTCGAGGACCTCCTCTACGAGGTAGGTCCGCAAACTCTCCGGGGTTTGTGCGGCGTCCCACGGACACCGCTTTCTGAGATCCCGGACGAGGTCGACGATGCGCCCAAGCGCTGACGGTTCTTGCATTTGCGAAATCCGGCCGGTACAATACCCGTCCATTCGTGAGTGTGTCAACGACGCCCCGGAAAGACAGGGCATGGGCCGAGGTCGATCTCGGGCATCTTCTCGCCAACGCACGGACCATTCAGGCGGCGGCCGGCTGTGACGCGTTGCTGCCGATGGTCAAAGCCGAAGCGTACGGCTTGGGCGCCCTGGCCGTCGTGCACGCCCTAGAGCCCCTCGACCCGTGGGGTTTCGGACTCGCCACTATCGATGAAGCAATCGCACTGAGGGAAGCCGGTATCGTGCGGCGGCTCCTCGTGTTCACGCCGCCGCGCGGGGAATTCGCCCACGTGTACACGGAGTTCGACCTCACGGCCGTCATCGACGACCCGATGGTGGCTGCGGTGTGGGCCCGCTCTTACCACGTGGAGGTGGATACGGGCATGGGGCGGTGCGGCGTTCGCTGGGATGCGGAAGGCGCGCTCCGCGGCTGTGCGGCCGGGACTGTTGAAGGCGTGTTCACGCATTTCCATTCGGGGGATGAAGGCTCCGAATCGGTCGAACGCCAGTGGCAACGGTTTCAGCGAGCGTTGGCGACTCTGGGTGCGGCCGGGGCTGTGCTCCACGCGGCCAACAGTGCCGGCGCGTGGCGGCTCAAGGAGCGACTCGATTTGGTGCGCCCGGGCATTT
>JBDHLU010000205.1:0-5158 GCA_039656555.1 Gemmatimonadota bacterium
CAAAGATCGAGGAACATCGTTTCATACGCCGAGCGATAGTCTTCGAGATACGATTCGAGGACCATCGAGCCGCACCGTACCGCGCCATTGGAGGTCGCGTTATCACTGACCCTAACTCCCGGCGCGCGCTCCGCATCGTCAACCGCTGCATAGCACATCTCGCGCAGCATCGAGTACGGGATGGTGAGATCATCAGAAGCGGTGGCCGGCAAACGGACGGCGACCACATTGTCCGATCGACTGGCCGGTACGCCCTCGTACATCCGCCCGTCAGGTCCCAGGGCCGGCGATACCAACGCCGTCCCTCCGTCCATGCGTTGACTCCTGAGGAAGCCCTCCATTGCCGGTTCGAAGTCATTCATCCATTGGCGCCTGCTGTTGCTGATGGTCTGACGGCCAGCGTCGGTGCTTTCCTGCCAATAGTCGGCGAAGAAGACCTCCCACTCCTTTTCCAGCAGTTCTACCAGATCCTTCAGGCGACCGCGCTGACCACCTTTTTCGATCACACGGGCAACCACTGCGACTCCCGGCCTGGTCACTCGGTCCACCAGATCGGGATCTCGCGTTTTTTTCTCCGCCACCGCCCGGAGCGCACGCAGAAACTCCTCGGGTTCGGCGTCGGGGAAATACAACGGAAGGAAGTGAAATACCTGGAACGCAGCGTCTTTCTGGAGCTGCTCGAGAAGGTCTTCCGCCTCCTGATCGAGCTCGGTGGGATAGACACCTTTGTCACGTTTCGCCCGAATCACGTCCGCGACATAGTCCGGGTCGTAGGCACGGACCGTGGGGCCGGCCCCAAAGCCCAGTACGGCCATTCCATGAAACCACAGATCTGCCGCTGCGCTCCGCCGTATGGCCCACCCGGTCTGTTGGGCGTTCGCCGGGCTCGCGCCGAGCACCAGGCCGGCCACGACAATGGCAATCGGCGTAAGACTATGTCTTTTCAAGACTTGCAATATGTCCTCCGTGCAGTTCAACCCTGACCTACTAACACCCGATGCACCGAACCGAGTTCCATTGGTTCTGGCCCAAACCAACCGTGTGCAAACAGTGCCCAGTCAGACGTCAATCATGTCAGAACAACGTACACGGAGCGAACCATGAAGACGATAACCACGCTGTTACTGACCATTGCCCTCGCCGGCCCCCTGGCCGCCCAAGGGTGGATCGAGACGCTCCCCGACCGACCGGGCAGAGGCGTCGTCAAAGTGCGCACCGACGTCTCAGTGGTCGTGATCGGGCGGGTGGCACACGTCGAAGTCGAGGAGCTTTTCCGAAACGACGGCGGGCGGCTGGGAGAAGGTGACTACATCTACCCCCTGCCGGGTGAAGCCGTGTTCTCGAATTTCTCCCTGTTCCAGGGCGACGAGGAGCTTCGCGGCGAAACAATGGACGCTGAGCGCGCGCGGTCCATATACGAGGAAATCGTGAGGCGAAAGAAGGACCCTGCGCTGATCGAGCTGGTCGGGCACGGGCTCATACGGGCGCGTATTTTCCCCATACAGGCTGGTGAGACACGGAGAATCACCCTGCGTTACACACAGATGCTCGATCGTGCGGGGGACGCGTTGCGATTCCAATATGCTGCCGGGGGAGCCACTCGTTGGCAGGTAGGCGAGAATGGCCAGACTCGAATGCAGACAACGGATGGTTCGGTGCACCTCGCATTCACCCTTCGGGCCAACCAGGCCGATCGTTATGCCGATCCGTTCTCGCCAACTCACGACGTGAACATCCGACGCGCTGGTGACCAATTGGTCGTGCGGCCCGAAGGAGATCTCCACGGAGATTTTTCCCTGTTCCTGCCACTGACCACCGACGAGGTGGGGATTACCGTGGCATCACACCGACTGGGAAATGAAGACGGCTATGTGATGTTGACTCTGTCTCCCGGTCGAAATAATGGCGCTGTCACTCCGCGCGACATCACGGTTGTGCTGGACGTGTCGGGCTCGATGTCGGGAAGCAAACTCAACCAGGCGAAGGACGCGTTGCGCCAGCTGCTCGGTAGCCTCGGCGCCCACGACCGTTTCCGATTGCTGGCGTTCAGCAATTCCGTCAGGCCGTTTCGCCGTACGTGGAGTTCTTCAGCGGGCGAGGGACGGGCTGCCTTGGAGTGGATCGACGGCCTGGTTGCCGACGGTGGTACCAACATCGAGGGGGCATTGCATGACGCGTTTGCGGTCGAGTCAGACCCGGAACGCTTGCCGATCGTGGTGTTCGTGACCGACGGTCTCCCATCGGTTGGCCAGGAAAACCCGGAGATTCTCGCGCGCGACGCCGATGAGCGTCGCGGACGCACTCGGGTGTTTGCATTCGGCGTGGGACACGATGTGAACACGTACCTACTCGACCGGCTTTCGGAGGCCGGACGTGGATCAACCGAGTATGTGGAACCCGGCTCGAACGTGGAACAGGCGTTGAGCCTGCTGACCAGCAAGATCCAGCATCCGATGCTGACCGATATCGACATTGCCGACACACCGGTCGAACTGTATGACCTGTATCCAATGACGCTACCCGACCTCTTCGCCGGCGAAGAACTCGTCGTATTCGCCCGGTACCGCCCGGGCCGCGAGACAACGACCGGCATGGTGGAGATCACGGGTCGACGGAACGGTCATCGTGAACGGTTTACCGCTGATGTCACATTCCCCATCGATGAATCGGGTAACGATTTCATCCCGCAGCTTTGGGCTGCACGCAAGATTGGATACCTCTCCCGGGAAATCCGGCTGCGTGGGCACAATGCGGAGCTGGTCGAAGAGGTCAGGCGCACCGCGTTACGGTATGGGCTGCTCAGCGAATACACGTCCTATCTCGTCCTGGAACCGGACATGGTGGCGATGGATAGCCCAGCGGCGCCAATGGCGCGTGTGATGAACATGATGCCCTGGCCCGACCTCATGGTAGCCCCGAACGAGGCGACGGGAGCCGGCGCGGTGGCCGTGGCAAAGACGAGTGCCGCCCGCCGTGAGACACGGTCGGCGGGTGATCTCAAGGATCTCGATGAGGAATTTGCCCAACGTTTTGCGGGCGATTCACGACGGGTCGTAGGTGGCCGGGTCTTTGCCTTGGCGGCGGGAACGTGGACCGATGCCGCGAAAATGCCCGGCCCGGTGGTACGTATAGCGCCGTTCAGTGAGGCGTACTTCGCGGTGCTGCAGGCGCTGCCAGAACTCGAGGCGTACTTCACCGAGTTCGACAGCGTGGTAATCGGTGGTGAACGGATTGCGATCGCGATCGCCGCGAACGGCAAGCACACTCTCGACGCCGGGCAAATCGCCCGACTAGTGCTTGGTTTCCGAGGCGACTAAACTCCGCATCGTGAGCGTCGACTGGGCAGCAGTGTACATCGCGACCTTTGATGACCTGGTCCGGTTCCTATACCGTAAGGTGTGGGATCCGGATCGGGCCAAAGACCTCGCCCAGGAGGCGTTCGTGCGCGGACTCGATGAGTCGCCGGACAACCCACGCGCCTGGTTGTTCACGGTGGCCGGGAACCTCGCGCGCGACGAAGCGCGGACGGTCATCAGGCGCAGGCAGCACCTTGCGCTCATCAAGTCGGAAACGAATCCGCACGCCCGCGAGAACCCGGCCCAGGAGTTGGAAGACAAGGAGCGCATAAGCGCGGTTCGGCGAGCACTCGACGAACTGTCCGACCGTGACCGCGACGTGCTCCTCCTCTGGGACGCAGGACTGGAATACCCGGCAATCGCGGCGGAGACCGGCCTGTCGCCGAAGGCTGTAGGAACAACTTTAGCGCGCGCTCGGCGGCGATTGGTCGAGGCGCATGGCAAGTTGGAGGGAACGCATGCTGCACATAGATGAAGGCCTGTTACACTGGTACCTCGACGAATACGAGGGCACCGAGCGCCCGATGCTCCCGGACGAACTGCGCGACGCCATGGCGCATGTCGACCAGTGCGCCGATTGTACAGCATTGCTCGATGAGGCCAGGGCAATCCGGGTTGGGGTGGAGAACATTCTCTCCGGAGCCCGGCCCTCTATTGAGCAACCACCTTTCGAACAGGTGGTGACAAGGGCAAATGCACGGCGTCACGAGCGGCAACAGTTTACCTGGATGCGCCGGGGCCGCATGCTCGGGTTGGCTGCCACGGTTGTCCTCGCGGTGGGAGCGGGGTGGATGCTTCGCGCCCAATTCCCGTCTTCAGTCGCCCCGCAGCCCACGGTGAGAATGAACGAAATCGCTGAGCCGGATATCTCAGAACTCAATGTCCCGGCTGCCGACAGCCTGGGCGTCGGTGGACGCCTGGGACAGGCTCAACCGGCCGACCTACTCGAAGAACGCGACCAGCTGGCGAAACTAGCCGCTCCTAGCACGCAGGCGACCGCAGAAGGTACCGGCGTTCGAGCGGACCAACCCGCGGAGGCGCTACGCCGCCAAGCGGCGCCCGCCCCTGCCGTGGCCACGCCGAGCGAACGGGAAGAGGCCATGCGCGTTGCCCGCGAAGCTCCGGCCGAACCGATCTTCCGGGATGCTGACGTCGCAGCATTCTCCAATATGCAACCGCTTACGATGGAGTCCGTCGCCGTAATCCTCGATGCGGTGAAAGCCAATCGAGAGTTCAAGGACGACGCTCGGGGGCAGGTGAGCGGTGCCGTCGCGTTTGACGAGGGATCCTCATGGCTGCCAGTCGACCGAGCTACCGCCGAGCAAGCCGTCGGCCCACTCGCCATCATTCCGTCGGCTTCGATAGAATCGATCCGAATGGGCGAACGGTTTGGGACCGCAGCGGTCATCGTTTCCCAACGCGTGGGTGATGCGGTCGTGACGCTCCTGGAGTGGCGAATGCCCCCAGGGAACGAGCAGGCCTACCGCCAACTCGAGGCAACCCCTACGGACCGAGCCGCCGGGGATGCGAGATCCGACATCATCGTGCGAACGATGGGCGACCTCGTGATCGCCGCACAGGCGGATCTTGGTCCGGATTCTCTTGCGGCACTAATTGAATTGCTGGAGATGAATTAGGACGGTGGGAATGGCAGGATCACAGGTCCGCTAGTTCGACAACTCCTCTAACGTCGCGGCGTCCAGCACCCCCGGCTCGTACGTGCGCGTGTCGAGAGCAAAGAACCGGTTGATATTGAGGTTTCCGGCCGCGAGAATCGCGTCGTTCATCTTCTCGCGAAAATG
>JBDHLU010000206.1:0-5052 GCA_039656555.1 Gemmatimonadota bacterium
AACCCGGGGCCGGAATGCGGTATTCGAACGACGGCTATGCGATCATCCAGTTGCTCGTCGAAGACGTGACCGGGAGTACGTTCGAGGACTACATGCGTCGTGAAGTCCTGCGGCCCCTTGGCATGATCCGAAGTTCGTTCGACGATCCGGCCCTTCCCGAAGTCGCGTCCCAGTTGGCGACGCCATACGACTGGCGGGACCAACCTATTCCGACGGGACGCGTGCCCGGTCTTGGTGCCGCCGGTTTACAGACCTCCGCGGCCGACCTCGCACGGCTCGTTGCCGTCGAACTCGCGGCAACGCGTTCCGATCCAACACCGGTGATGCCGGCCAGTCGGTATCGGGAGATGCACGAGCCGCAACCCAGCGCAGGCGCGTTTGGACTCGGTCACGTTATCGAAGACGCCGACTCGATGCGGACCGTCGGGCACACCGGTCTGATCGTCGGGTGGAATGCGGCCTATCGCTTCGTCCCTGGCGAGGATGCGGGCATCGTCGTGCTGACGAACGGCGACAACGGATACTACGTCCACCACGCAATCGTAGCAGCGTGGGCACGAATCGAGCTCGGCGTGCGGGTGGATAGCAGAGTGGCAGCCCTCAAGAAACGACTAGCCCGCGTGATCGGTGTGCTCGGAGATGAAGTCGCATCGCTCCCTGCCGAAGAGAGACAGCGTATCCTCGATCCACTAGAGAACGCAGAACGCGAAGTCGGGAGCGCGACCCCCGAAGCGCTCGGGGCGTGGGTGGATGACGCGGTCGCGGCGATGCCCGCCGAGCTCGCCGACAAGATGCGTGGCTTTATCGACGGAATCCGGGACTGGTTGTTGGTGATGGAAGTCGAGAATCGAAACTGAGTCGGCGGGCGGCGAATTGCGATTGAATTGAAAGCAGGCAAGTCGCAACTCGCAAATCAATTCCCTTGTTCCGCCGCCCGCCGCCGGATCTCCTCGAACCAGTTGAGCACCACGACGGGCGCGGTTGCCTGCCCGCCTCCTTCACCATGACATAATAAAGGAAAGAGTCGGCCTCGCCGGAATCGAACAACGGCAGGATGTGGGGATGCTGAAGGTTGGCAGTGGTCGTGATCTCTTGGATAAAGCGTTCGCCGCCGAGTACGGCGGCAAGCTCAGGACGCAACACCTTCACGGCCACCTTCCGCTTGTGCTTCAGATCTTCGGCGAGATAGACAGTGGCCATGCCGCCCTCGCCAAGGTGGCGTTCGATCTGGTAGCGGTCCGCGAGGGCAGTCGAGAGTCGGGAGGTCATCTCGGTCATGGGGGCGTAAGATGGGGTCAAGGTCGGGCCATGGCGAGCGAAGCGGAGGCCTACTCCTGGCGCAACGCGGTGACGGGGTCGACCGTCGTGGCTCGATGAGCCGGTACGTACGCGGCCACCACAGCAATGCCGAGTAGCACCGCAGTCCCGACCACTAATGTCATCGGATCGTTCGGGTCGACACCGAAGAGCAAACTGCGAACGAGTCGAGTGACGGCGAACGATGCAGCGAGGCCGACGCCGAGGCCCAGCAGCACGGGTTTCATGGCCCGACTCACGACCATACGCCCAATGTCGCGCGTGGCCGCTCCGACCGAGATCCGAATCCCGATCTCCTTCGTGCGTCGGGTGACCGCGAGATTCAAGACGCTGAAGATGCCAACCGCGGCCAACGCGACCCCAAGGAACGCCATGACCGAGAACAACTCGGCGTTCATGCGCTGCGTGTACTGGTACCCACGCACCACATCGGTATACGCCACGACGTTAACGATGGCGAGATAGGGTTCGAAGTTGCGCAACCACTGATTCAAGTCCGGCACCAATCCGCGTGGATCGCCATTGGTCGCGACGATCAACGCACTCCCCGTGGGATACGGGTGCTGCGGATACGAGAAGTACACGGTGGGCTCGGGTTCGGCGAAGTAGTCACGGGTCTTGGTATCACGGACCACACCAACGATTTCAAAGGCGCGGTCGCCATCGTCCATGGCACCCGGCCACCAGATCGCTCTGCCGATAGCATTGTCTCCGCCAAGGTGCCGGCGCACGAAACTCTCATTGACCATCGCGACGTCTCGCGCTACGAGTGTGTCGCCTGGGGAGAATGCTCGCCCTTGCACGACGTCGATTCCCAGTGCCTCGAAGAATCCCGGAATGAGCCTCGAGTACGCCATCGGTCCCGGCTCATCCAACCCGTCGATGCGAAACTCCATCGTCGGATGAGGTGAGAGCAACGGATAATCGACCACCGTCGCCGTGCGCACCCACGGTTCGTCCGCGACGCGCTCGGCGAGATCACGGAAGAACCCTTCGCGTTCTTCGGGTTCGAGTGTGGTGCTGCTCGTGGAAACGTGGGTGACGATGAGATTCTCGTATGCAAACCCAGGGTCGAGCCTTCCAACCGATGCGAATGTCCGAGCGACCAAACCTGCGACGACAAGGAGTACGATCGATAGCGCCACCTGCGCCGTGACCAACAGGTCCTGCGCGCCAGGGAGGCGCAGTCCAAGGATTTGTCGAGGGCTGCCCACCGATCCTGCGCCGGCGCCGAGCATGGCCGCAAGGTTGGCTCGCGATGCACGGAGTGCGGGGAACAGTCCCGCCGCCAATCCGATCACGATCGAAACGACGATGGCAAAGACGACGACGCGGAGGTCGACCGACACCACGCGCGTGACGTTCTCACCCCAGACGCTGGGCCGTGCAAAATAGGAACCCAACCGCCTGGTGACGGGACCGGCGAGTGCCAGCGCGATGCCGCCGGCCGCACTTGCCAGGATCAGGTTTTCTATCAACGCCATGCGAACGAGGCGTACGCGGGATGCCCCCAGTGCAGCGCGCATCGCCACCTCACGCTGGCGGCCCAGCGCGACGGAGAGCAACAGGTTCGCAACGTTCGCGCTCACGAGCAGCAAGAGACCGATCGCCGCTGCGGTCATGAGCTGAAGGGTCGGAGCTTCACCAAGACGGGTTTGGGGATCGATCCACGTGGCGGGGTCCAGTCGAATCTGTCTCACGGCCTCTTGCCTGGGATACTGCTCGTCGAGACCGCGTGCCACGGCCGCCAGTTCCGCGCTGCCCTGTTCGATGGAGCTGCCGTCCCGCAGTCGCGCATACACTCGAATGAGCGGGAGGTCTCGGTTTTCGGCAGCCCTCGTCCAACTCACGTAGCGATCCGCAAACGGCGCGATCGGGATCCAGACATCGGGCCGAAAGCCCGATGTGGAACCCAGGAACTCCGGCGACATCACGCCGACGAGCGTAAACGGCCGGAAGTTGAGATAGAGTGTGTTCCCGATGACCGTCGAGTCGGCGTTGAAGCTGCGCTGCCACCAGTCGTAGGAGATGACGGCGACAGCGTCCGTTCCCAACTGGTCATCACCAGCGTGAACACCCCGTCCGATGTGCACGTCGATATCGAGCACGGAGAAGTAGTCGCCGGAAACCGCTTCGAGAAAGGCAACCTCGGTCAGGTTCTCGCGACGCACGCTCGCAGCGTACCCCGCTTGGGCGGCGGCGACCCCGGAAAACGATCCCTCGGCTTCTGCGTAGTCGAGGTAGTCGAGGTAGGAGATGTTCTGATACAGGTCGTCCGTCTCGACACCGAACACGCGAACGAGTCCGTCTGCGTCCGCGCCGGGGAAGGGTTGAGAGAACCCGTTGATGTAGGTGAAGACCGCAATGGCCGCGGTGAGGCCAAGCGCGAGAATGCCGACTTCCGCGATCGGGTAGAACGGGCGACGGCGGAGCGTGCGAATGGCGGTCCGCAGGTCGTTCAACATGGACGAGCAACCATTGTTGGAGGAAGATGTGTCCAATAGTGACGATGCGCGAGACCGGGCTTCCTTCTCGATCATCATGATCACGCGAAGGTGCGGACGCTACACGTCGCCCCGACTCGTCCAATGGTCTTGCTAGAAGGCCTCGCCGACCCGAAAGTAGAGTCCCCAGTCGCCATCACCGACCGCTACGTCCATCCCCACATTCATATGGTTGTCCTCGAACGCGGTAAACCGAAACCCGGCGCCAATCGCCGGAAAGATCTGCCCATTGTCTGAGTCGTTGATGGCGTCAAATACGGTCGCCGCCCCTGCGAACCCCACGGCACCAAAACGACCCCAGAAATTCCATCGGTATTCGCCTTGGAGCGCCACGAGGTAGTTGCCACGATGTGCGCCTTGCGTATAGCCACGGATGTCACTCCGGCGCCCAACGATGTACTGCTGGTTGAAGGCAAGGCTCCCGAGTCCCATGCCGACGAAGGCTCGTGCGGCGATCACGTCCGTTTCCCCGCGAAGCGACCAGTAGTGGTTGTAGTCGAGGTCGACGGTGTTCGATCCGACGTCGTTGCCGAACGCTTCCGGGTAGGTGAAATATTCCGCGTTGGTCAGAAACCCTGTTCTCGGGTAGTACACGTTCGACCGCACGTCGAATGATGCGTTGAGTCCGAGGCCGTTCAGTGTGGTGACGACCGTGGTGTCGGGTGCGATCTCGCTCGTATTCCGAAAGCGTGTGTGGAGGTAGCCCGCCCCGCCGTAGAGCCGCCCGACGACGCGTCGTTGCACTTGGAGGTATGCGAAGCCGGCCCGCGTGTTGTATGGCACCCAGATGTTGATCGGATTGTCCAGATAGAACTGGAAGTTCACAGACCCGGATCCACCGGCACCCGTAATGCGCCAATCGTCTTCGGCGAGGTGGACGCGCGCAAACCCCACGACGAACCATGTCTTGTTGGTTGAGTACATGCCGAGCATGCCGGCAATTGAGGACGGGGAAACGGTGTCGCTCTCAACCGGGTTAAACATCAGCATCGGCAGCGCGCCAAACGACGCACCGATGGAACGGTTGTAGTTGAAATAGGGGAGCGGAATGAACTTGCGCTTGCCCTCGATGCGACCGGTCTCGCCGAGGGCGCCTTGCGCATGGACTGCAGGGGGCGTCGCAAGCGCGAAACTGCACGCCAGGATGGCGCCGGATACTGCTAGACGAATCCTTTTGGAGGTATCTCGCATCGAGAGAAGATAAGGGGTCTGCTCGCTGCAGATCCTGGTC
>JBDHLU010000207.1:0-5051 GCA_039656555.1 Gemmatimonadota bacterium
CTCGCGACCGCGTGCGCGATCAACGGTCCGGTTGCCGCCCAGCACGATGCCAACGCTGAAGCAACCGTTCGCCAACTCTACGACCTCGTAACGTTCGCTGCGGGCGTCAGCCCGAATTGGGACCGCGCCCGGGAGCTTTTCTTGCCCGAAGCGGTAGTGGTTCTGCGATCCAGTAGAGATGCAACGACGACTTTTACGGTCGAGGGATGGATTCAAGATTTCGTCGACTTCATCGAGCGCGCGAATGTGGTCGAGACCGGGTTCGTGGAACGCATCATCCGGCTCCACGCGGTGGAGTTCGGTGACATAGCGCATGTGTGGGTGCTCTATGAGGCCCAGGTTCCGGGGCGCGACCGACCGCCGACCGAAGGTGTCGACAGCTTTCAACTCGTCCGCAAGGATGGGGTATGGAAGATTGCCGCGATCATGAACGAACTACCGATGGTAGCCGGGACGCTTCCACCTGCGCTGCGTGAGGTCCCCTAGCGAGCCTCACTGATTTCCAACAGGTGGCCATCGGGGTCGCGAAAGAAGCAGCGCAC
This sequence comes from Gemmatimonadota bacterium, assembly GCA_039656555.1. Classification (GTDB taxonomy): domain Bacteria; phylum Gemmatimonadota; class Gemmatimonadetes; order Gemmatimonadales; family GWC2-71-9; genus CAMYLY01. The sequence continues at coordinate 543 of JBDHLU010000207.1, forward strand.
TTCTCCGCCCCAATCGACTGGCGGAGTCAAGAACTCCGCACCACGTTCTCGCATGAGGTCGTACGCAGCTTGGCAGTCGTCCACCCGAATGGTCATAGCGTGGCTCACTCGAGCCGGATCTGTTGGCGCGGCAAAGGTAACCGTCGGTTTGTCCTTCGTGGGCTCCCCACCCGTAACCAATAGCAACCAGCTGTCGTGAAACTGCAGCACGCAGGAGGTGCCCCCGTACTCGCGATACACGGCGGCACCCAGCACGTCGGTGTAGAACGCTCGGGCGGAGTCGATCGACTGCACGACTAGCATGTGCGTCAGTGCCGATCCGATTGGCTCTACTGTGGTTCCCATCCTAGCTCCTTTAGTGAACAGATGGCGATCGTGGAAGCGCAAACGACAGAACGACCACGCCGGCCGTCAGGGCTGACGCCAGTAGGAAGACGCCCGCGTTCAAAACCCCATACAAGAGACCACCGACGATCAGTCCAGCGATGGAGGCTACCGCCGACGAACTTCCCGCGAACCCCTGCACAGCCCCCTGGACGGAAGAATCCGCCGTCTTCGACAAGAGGGCCAGCAGCGAGGGCCACATCAGACCATTCCCCACTGCGAGCAACGCAGCGCCACCGTAGATGCCTGCCGTCTGGTCTCGCGTAAAGAACGTGAAGCTCACGGCAAGCAGGGTACTCCCCACCAACACCAACATTCGGTCGGTCCAGCGCTTCGACGCCCACGACAGCAGAGGCCCTTGCACGAGTGCCATCATGAGCCCCAGGGCCGAAAAAAAGATGCCGACCTCGGTGAGCGACCACTCCATCGCAGTGGCCGCATGTACGGGGAACGCAATATAGAACAGGTTGAACGCCAGAAACACGAAGAAATGGATCGTCAAAACCAACGGGAGGCCAGTCAACCGTAGAACGCTGAGCCCAGACAACTGCCGGGCGCACTTGACGCGATAACAGTCCTTTTGGTCAGGCCCGAGCACCTGCGAAACATTGGTTCGTTCGGGATCCTTGGTGATTTGGCCGCCTGGCGACTCAGGGAGTGCGGTGGCAATCAAGAACGCAGCGATCGCGGAGATTCCCAACGCAGCCAGCACTGGTAGGGTCTCGCCCATTGCGGTCGCTCCGAGTAAACCCGCCAGCGCAGGCCCGACGATAAATCCGAGGTTGGCCGACACCGCCATCTTTCCAAACGTCGCTCCGCGCTCCGCCTCGGGCGTGATATCCGCCAGGTAGGCATTCGCAACCGAAACGTTTCCGCCCGTAAGCCCATCGAACGCGCGCGCCAAAAAGAGAACGAACAACGGGACGGTGATGGTAAACGCGCCGAGCAACGTCGAGTCGACGTCGACCATCGTGCGGACTGGAAGCGACAGTGCTATGAGAAAGATGCCCCACGAGGCCAGCGTGCCTAGTTGAGAGAGAAGAAGGATACGCTTCCTCCCATATCGATCCGACCAACGTCCAAGTATCGGGGCACCGATCAGCTGGAAGAATGAGTACGTCGCGCCCATCACTCCATAGATCAAAGCATTGCCACCCAGACGGGTGACCAGATAGACGAGGAATGGTAGGACGATACTGAACCCCAGAGTCCCCACGAAGTTGACCGTGAGGATGGGGTAGATGGAAACGCGGGCGGGAGGGACGGCCGTTGCCATTGGGTGGGAGGTTGAGCGCCGGTTCTAGTTGTATTCGACTGCGGTTGAAACCGCGATACTCCCCTCGATCGACCGCGCTACCGGACACTTGCTGATGGCTAGTTGCGCGACGCGTTCGACTGTCTCGTGCGAGTGATCTGGAACCGTGACGTGGAACGTCGCGCGCACGCGTTTCAGCACCAACACGCCGTCTTCCTTCTCTACTTCGCCTTCGACTTTGGTTTCCAGGTCGTCGGGGCCCAACTCGATTTCGCGCGCTGCCAGCGCGCCGGCAAAGGTGCCCGTGAGTCAGCCGCCCGCGGCCGCCACCAGGTAGTCTAGTGTGGTCGGGCGTTCCCCGAATTGCGCCAGGTCTGCCCCGTAGTGCTCCGCAATAGCCCCATGCACACCGAACTGGACCAACCCATCCTGTGCCGGCAGCTGCGCGACACGGTTCGGACCGCCTTCACGGTGAATGGTCACGTGTGACGTGTAGACGATGCTGGACATCAGATCTCCCCGTTTCGGGCAAAGCCCGCGATGTGGTCCGACGCTCGGTACGCGAGCGCCTGAATCGTACAGGTCGGCTGGCCACGACCGCCGGTCACCAAGCTCGATCCGTCGCAGATGAACAGGTTCGGCACATCATGCGTCCGGTGGTATTTGTCGACGACCGACGTGGCTGGATCGTTCCCCATGCGCGCGGTCCCCAGCAGGTGGTACCCAACGGACTGTTGCATGTTGGTGGGCGCCCAGGTCTCCACCGCCCCAGCCGCATCCATAATCTCGACTGCTTTTTCCACGAAGAACTTCATGATGGATTGATCGTCATCGTGATCGCGGTAGGTCACACGCATGGCGGGGAGCCCCCAATCGTCCTCGACGTCGGGGTCCAGCTCGATTCTGTTCTGCTCCAATGGAAGCGACGTGGTGTGGACGTCGACGTTCATCGACCTCGAGTAGTTGTGGTTGAGCAATCGTTTGAACTCGGCGCCCCAATTAGGCGAATCCGGGGGCAACCCCCCCGCGGCGAAAAGCAGCGGGAAACCCCAGAAGCGGGCATCGATCCCGCCTCCACCGTAAAAGCCGCGCTTTGGATCCGTGTCGTAGTAATCCCAGATCATCCGGGTCACCATGACGCTCTTCCATTCGTTGAGTTGTCCTTCGAAGACGGCCGATGTACTGGCGTTTCCGTTGAACATCAGATACTTGCCCACGATGCCACTGGAATTCGCGAGCCCATCGGGAAACTGGTTGCTCTTGGACATGAGTAAGAGCCGAGGTGTCTCCGAGCCATTGGCGCAGAGAACGACCGACCGAGCCGGTTGGAAATGTTCGACCTTGTCTTCGTCGAAGTACACGACGCCCGTTGTGCGCCCCCGCCGATCGATCTCAATTTTGCGTACGTAGCTGCCAGGCCGGACCTCACAGCGTCCCGTCGCCTCGGCTGCGGGAATCGTATTGAACAGCGTCGAAGACTTGGCACGATGCTCACACCCGAACCCAGAGCAATATCCGCAGTGCTGGCAAGCTGGGCGTCCCTTGTAGGGCTCTGAGATGATACACATCGGTGCGGGCTGCGGCGTGAGCCCCAACGCCCGCGCCCCGCGTTCGAACAACACGCCGCCACTCTTGACCGGAAGCGGCGGGGTTGGATAGCCGCGCGACCGCGGTGGGTCGAACGGACCCTCGACACCCGAGACTCCGAGATCCCATTCGGCTTTGGTGTAATACGGTTCCAACTCGTCATAGGTGATGGGCCAATCGACGAGCCCAGTCCCCGGAACCGACCCCATGACACTGGCTTCGTTGAAGTCGATCGGCTTGAAGCGCCAATAATTCGACGTGAACATCACTGATCCGCCGCCCACGAGCCGGTGGTAGACAACGGCTTGTTGCCGACGAAACTCCTCGTCGGGAGTCGCGCGGAACATGTTGGGCTGTAGCCCGGGTTGGTTGTTCAGCGCCGATTGAAAGAAGTAGCCAAACTCGTCGTGCTCGAAATCGTCGGCGCGCAGGCGCGGCCCCTGCTCCAGGACCAAAACGGAGAAACCGGCCTGCGATAGCTCTTGAGCCATGACGCCCCCAGCTGCACCCGATCCGACGATCAGAAAGTCGACCGTCTCGCCCTGCTGAAAGCGCTTCATCGGTTCGCCTCCACATCGTATTCGCCAAAGGGGGGCTGCCACAGAAACCGCGGCTCGAAACCGAGAATCCTATATCCTGCACCCTCGTAGTTTCCGCCCCAGTTCGGGTGCGCAAACGTGCCCACGACGGTGAGGAACTGCATCTGCCCGAAGAACGGCGTGCCTTCAACCTCTTGGAGCAATTCCACCTGCTGATCGTTCGTGAGCGCCGAGAACCGCGTCGCACCCGTCGCCCCTTCCGCAACCTGCGTATTGAGTTCAGCTAGACCCTCGAGCAGCGATTCGCGTTGACCACTGGCATGCGAGTTGAGTGCCCGATCGAGAAACACGATCACCCGGGCTTCGCGCGCACCAGGCAAGTCGCTATCCGAAGGAATGATTTGCGCGCTCACGGCCTCGAGGTCTTCCGCCTGCTCCGGCGTCAACACCTCGTACTGCACCGGCTCGCCTTGGCCTACCCGCCTGGCGGCATCGAGCGCCCGGGATAGGGATAGGGGGTCGCCCAGCCACACCGCGGCCGCTGCGCCGCCGCCGAGGGCAAGGAAGTCGCGTCGGGAGGTCTCGTGCGTCATAGCATCCTATGCGAAACGGGTCTGAGTAATCTAATCGGGTGTGAGGGCATAGCGGGCACGGTTTAGTGCCAACTACTGGTGCTCTGCCTGCGCCAAGTGCTGATACTACAGCAGATACGGAGTCCGATATAGCTGGTAGTTACGCGCCCGG
>JBDHLU010000208.1:0-5045 GCA_039656555.1 Gemmatimonadota bacterium
ACGCTCCGCGAGCGGTTCATGCGTGAAGCACGTACGGCCGCCAAGCTGTCGCAACCGAACATCGTTCCGATCTACGCCGTGGACGAGATCGACAAGTTCGTGTTCTTCACCATGGCGTACGTCGAGGGTGATTCGCTCGGCGCCACGATACGGAACCGCGGTGCACTGCCCGCAGGTGACGCCGCCCGAATCCTACGCGAGGTCGCGTGGGCTCTCGCGTATGCCCATGCCCAGGGCGTGGTGCACCGTGACGTAAAGCCCGACAACATCCTACTGGAGGTAGGGAGCGGGCGAGCGTTGGTGACGGACTTCGGGATCGCACAGGTAAGCGAGGGGCCGGGAATCACGGTTAAAGGCGAAGTGCTCGGAACCGCTGAGTTCATGAGTCCCGAGCAGGCGAGTGGCGAAGCGGTCGACGAGCGGAGCGACATCTACTCGTTGGGCGTGGTCGGGTTCTACATGCTGTCTGGTAAGCTTCCCTTCGAGGGCGATACCGTTGCGGCGGTTCTCGCAAAGCACATAACCCAGGCTCCGCCACCGCTGTCGAGCGTCGCGCCCGAGGTGCCAAAACATTTGGCGAAGGCCGTCGACCGTTGCCTGGCGAAGGATCCGGCGGACCGGTTTGCGAATGGTGAAGACCTCGCTGCCTCGATGAGTCGGTCGATCGAGGTGCGACGAGAAATTCCGGTGCCGCTTCGCGTGTTTGTCAAACACAACCGTGAGCATTTCCGAGGATTGTCGTTCGTAGCGTTTGCCGTCGCGTATATGTCCGTAATGGCTGTGATCGCGGGTGTGACCGGCGAAACGTTCGGGGCCCTCCTCGCGGCGATTATTGGATCCGCCGTAGCAATTGCACCAGTTGCGATGCTCTTGCGCATGACCCGTCAACTTCTCGGGGCGGGGTATGGGTATCAAGAGCTCTTGCTGGCGCTCAAGGACGATCTCCAGATTCGAAGGGAAGAGTTGGCCTTTGAACTTGGTACCAAGAAGAACTGGGTCGACCGGCTAGCCAACGGGCTGTGGTACGGAGGCCTGGCGGCAATGGCAGCCGGGACCGGTCTTGCGATGATCTTCGATTTGATGACCATTTCCAACCTGGCGTTGGGAGGCATCGCGCTTCTTACCGGTGGAGGGTTGGTGGCCACCATGGTTGGGTTACCTCTTGCCGCGTCCAGAGGAGGCAGGCGGCCCGGTCTGCCCGGAAAATGGTGGATCAAATTCTGGGGGACTCGGGTCGGCAAAGGGCTGTTCAAGGTGGCGGGCTTCGGGCTCAAAAGTCTTCCGAGTGCAACCACCGCCTATCGACCCACCGAGATGGCGATCGGGATGGCTGCTGAACGTCTGTTCGAGGAACTGCCCAAGGCCACGCGTAAGGAGCTCAAGCAACTCCCCGAAGTGGTGAGTCGCCTCGAGAAGGACGCACAGGGTATGCGGCAGCGCGTCGACGAACTAAATGGAATGCTCATCGATATCGGAGCGGAAGGCGACGCCGAACTGCCGCAACGCGTTGCTTCGGGAGCGTCCAATCCCGGACTCACCGCACGGCGGGACCAACTTGCCGAAGACCTCAAGCAAGCGCGTGACGTGGCTCAGGCCAGGCTCCAAGATGCGGTCACGTCGCTGGAGACCATTCGGCTCGATCTGCTTCGCATGCACGCTGGTACGGGAACGGTCGAGGGGATCACGCGGAACGTGTCCGAAGCTCAGGAACTCGCGGACGATATAGAGCGGCTCTTGGAGGGGCGCTCCGAGGTCGAACGGGCGCTGCAAGAAGGGAGTGAAGGTCCGGCGGACTAAGGTATGATGACGTCTATTTCGTCTTTCAGTTCTACATCGCGTGCCGTGATGTACCCAATCACCCGATAGCTACCCGAGTCGAGGGTCTGGGTAATCTCCTCTTCGTAATGGAGCTCACCCCCTGGCTCGACGGTCTCGCTGCCGAGCATCTGCGCGAAACCCATCTCATCGCTCCAGCGCCAGACGAGTTCGTCCTCGGCATTCCGAATCTCGAAGTCGTAACGCTGCGAACTCGAGAACTCGAGTGTGAGGGGTTCTGGGCCTTCGTTCTCCAGAACGAGGTACAACTGGATAGGCTGACCTGCCTGGTAGTTGGTCTCGTCGGTAGTGAGACTAACGGTCAACTGGGATTCTTCGACATGGGGAACGGTGAAGAGGAGTAACGCGACGATAGTGAGTAGCAAAGGCACGCGCCCACGGGACGCGTGCCTTTGCAGCCGATCCATCTTGGGCGTCAGAAGTTGACCGTCACCGTACTGGAACAGGGACTGCCTCCGGTCTCACAAATTTGGTAGGTGTAGGACCCACCACCTCGCGCGCCGATCGCGTCGGTATAAGCGCCGTCGTTTGAGGTCGTCGTGAGTGGGTTTCCATCGCGGAGTACCTCGACGTTGGTCCCGGAAGCGCCGGACCACGTGAGATCCACGTTCTGCCGCCCTTTGATCTTGTACCCATTGGCAGCCAGTGTGATTCCGCCGCTTCCGCCTGAGGTGACGGTCACGCTCTGCGTTTCGTCGTCCGTCGCGTCGTCGTTGTCCGTCACCGTGAGCGTGACGGAATAGGTGCTGGCAGATCCGTATATGTGAGAGGGTTCAGCAACGAATCCGTTTTCGCCGTCGCCGAAGTCCCACGAGTAGCTCACGATCGATCCATCGGAATCGGAGGAACCGCTCCCGTTGAAGTCGCATGTCAGTTCACTGCAGCTAAATGTGAACGACGCGGTTGGAGTCTGATTCTGCTGCCCCCCGCCACCGATGAACGCCGTGTAGAGCAGCAGGTTGGGCGTCCCGTTCTTACGACTGCGCCGATGGAGGTTGATCGTCCCCTGGCTTGCGTTGCTCGTGAGCGCACTCGACACCTGGGCGGGAGTGGAACTCGGGTTGGCGTTGAGATACAGGGCTATGGCGCCGGCAACGTGGGGGCTGGACATGGACGTGCCGCTCAGCGATACGGCCGCCGTGTTGCTCGTGTACCATGCCGACACGATGGACACACCGGGCGCGAGAATATCGACGCAGGTCCCGAAGTTGGAGAAGGATGCCTCCTTGTCGTTGCTCGCGGTGGCGCCAACCGTGTTGGCGCTTGGTGCCCCCGCTGGGCTTCCTCCACATGCGTCCTGAGGAATCCCTGCGAAGTTTCCGTTGCCGGCGGACACAGCGTAATTGTACCCGGCCGCAACGGAATTCTGGACGGCGGTGCGCAGTGACTGCACGTTTCCGTAGCCCAAGCTCATGTTGACCGAGGCGGGCTGCTGACCGTTGGCGGTGATCCAATCGACGCCGGCGATGGCCATGGAAACATTGCCGCTCCCTTGGCAATTCACCACGCGTCCCGACCAAATCGTAGCGCCTTTGGCCACACCGTACGACGATCCCGCAGCCGTTCCAGCAACATGCGTCCCGTGGCCATGACAGTCGGCGGCGCTACCATGTCCATCATTCACGAAATCGCCGTCGTTTCCGTTCGGGACATGATTCGCACGATTCCCGAAGTTGTTGTGAGTGCGTCGAATCCCAGTATCGAGGATGTAGATGTTCACGCCCGACCCGTCGTTGTCATACGTGTAGGACGCGTCCAACGGGAGGTCACGTTGGTCGATCCGGTCGATGCCCCACGCCGGTGGGTTGTTCTGCGTCGCATGGAGCACGGCAACGCGATCCTGCTCGACATACGCCACGAACGGATTCCGCGCCAACGCGTCCGCCGCCTGTTGTGATCCCTTGAACGCGAATCCACGCAATGCCGTCTCGTAGGTGTACAGCACTCCACCCTGCGCGCTTCCGAGTTGACGCTCCAACCCCGGTGGCGCGTCGTCCTCCAGCACCACGATGAACTGGTCGGCAATGGCCTGCGATTGGGCAAAGTCGGGCTGGTCGATAGGCGGCGAGATGGTCTCACCGCATGCCGCCAGCAGAGCGATGGCAGCAACCGATACGAGGTGGGAGGATCGGGGCATTGGGGCTCCTGAGTCTATGCGTGTCCTGGATGGCCGAGGGACATTATATGAATCTGCACATCCTGTGGGAACGAGCAATAACCGAGCCCCTCGCTATCTAGGTTCGGCGTTGGGTAGCGCGCTGGACCGGATGAACACCTCTCGGCGGCACTCCCGGCACCGAAGTGCAAGAACCTCCGACGTTACGCCTTTCGGGGGATCACGGCGCAGCACTTCGGCGCACATCGGGCACTGTACTACGCGGCCCAACGCCATCTGCACGCGGATGCGCAGCGCATCCTCGGGTTCGAACGTGACGTACGTAAGGCGGAATGCGCCTTTGCGGGATACTGCAGACGCACGGGAGTGTTCGGGCATGTTACCCTCTCTATGCTGCTTGTATCTCTGTTATACGGACAACGCATCGACATTTGCGCGTTTGGCAGATCGCGCTGGCTTGAGTGGCGCCGCGGGACACGGGTACCTGGGAGCGCCAGGCTAGAAACGACCTTGGGTGTCGAGCGACCAAGTGATCGAAAGTCGCAAGGTGTTTCACCCACATTCTCGACTGTCGAGTCGTCCGCGGCCAAGCGGCTAGCCCTGAATCGCTTACCCGTTTACCCGTTTAAGTCGTCGTCGTCTTCGGCGCCCTCCGCCCCCCGTTGCCTTTCTTCGCCGATGCCGGCATCTCATCCAGAACCCGACCAAGTACCGGAGGCAACTCGATTCCTGCCTGCTCGGCAAGCTCGTGTACCGCCGGTAACGATCCAATGAGACTCGACAGGAAGTTCGCGGTCGTACCATCACCGTTGCCGCTGCCTGAATCCCACCCCGCGATCTTGCCGATCTGCAGGTTCTGAATCGCCTTCACCTGCTCGCGCACGATCTCCGGCAAGTGTTCGATCATCAGGAGGGTTGGGCCGATCTCCGGATGTCCGGCACAAGCTTCGAGGAGCTTACGATACCCGTCGGCCTTGGCTTCCAACACTTGGCGAGTACCGTCGGCCTCGGCTTGATACCGCGCGAGAATCGCGTCGGCCTCACCACGCGCCTCGCGCCGGGCACGCTCGGCGGTAGCATCGGCCTCGATCTC
>JBDHLU010000209.1:0-5039 GCA_039656555.1 Gemmatimonadota bacterium
GTCTGGGGGTACAGACCGGGAAGGCGCCGGGAGACTGGCGGGCGAGACCCGGACCGCCGGCCAGGCATCCCTTAGAGGCAAGCCTCCTACTCGGAGCACCTATGTCACATTCGTATTTGATCCTCGCGGTCGCGGTCGCAGCGCAAACCCCATCCGTCCAGGCTCAGGACGTCGATCGCGTGCGACTGGCCGAGCCACAGGCAGCCTTCCACGAACCGTTCAGCCGGGTGACCGGGGTAAGGGAGCTTACCGACGGATCGCTGATCGTAGCCGACCGGCTCGAGCAGGCCATTCGTATCATCGACTTCCGCGCTGGCACCATGGACGATATCGGACATGTCGGCGGAGGCCCCGGCGAGTTCCAAATGCCAGGCGGGATTTTTCCCTTGCCGGGCGATTCCACCCTACTCCTCGACTACGGCAACCTCAGGCTTTCCGTGATTGCGCCGGATGGGCGGATTCCTCATTCCACCGCGATGTTGACCCCGGAAGGATCCCTGATTAGCCCAAGGGGGGTGGATTCCGCAGGGCGCATCTACTTCTACCAAGGCAGAATACGCGTCGGTCCGGACGGTGAGGTCGAGACCAGCCGTCGAGCGCCGATTCTCCGCATGACATGGGAAGCGGAAACTTTCGACACTGTGGCCTACCTTCCTCTCCCGGAGCCATCCGGGTCGTCGCGGTCATTTTCGACGGGCGGAGGCCAGGTCCGGATCCAGGGGCTGAGCCCCCTCCCAAAATCCGCCACATGGGCGGTCGCGCCCGACGGGAGCGTAGCCGTCGTGCACGCCGATCCGTACCGAGTCGAGTGGTATGATCCACAGCGAAGTAGCCTCCAAGGTCCCATCGTGCCCTACGTGCCAGTCCCGATCACCGACGAGGACAAGGAGGCCTGGGCCAACCGGATGGGCGGCGGCAACATGGTTATGATCGCTGCCGGCGGTGGGGGCGGGGGTGGGGGACGAAGCGGGAGCCAGACGATTCAGATGCCGCGCCCCGAACCGGACGATATGGAATGGCCTGACGTAAAGCCCCCGTTCCCAGTCAATGCCGCACGCGTCACACCCGATGGTGCGTTGTGGGTGCAGCGGCACGTAGCGTACGGCCAGCCGCAGTTGTTCGACGTGTTCGATCGAGCCGGTGTCCGGATTCGACAGGTAGAGCTGCCACCCGGCCGCGAGATCGTAGGCTTTGGCGTTGGTGTGGTGTACGTGGTCAACGTGGATGAAGACGACCTGCAGTGGTTGGAGGCCTACGAGCTATAGGATTGCGCTCTACCCAGGCTCGCCTTATCTATGGTCCACGATAGCCTACAACGTTCACTCAAACAAAGGAGGTGGTCCGTTGTCTAGCACCAAACCTGAGCGCAACCTGGTACGGGCAAGCGATCGCCTTTTCGGTCGTTGATCTAGGACCGAACCGCGTTCTGCGCCTCTGATCGAACGCCGAATGGCGCTCGCACCGGGTTGCGCAGGGTACCAAACACCGCGTCGTCGAGCGTTCGGTCTCGGCGGCGCGGGGTTTTTTTGTGTGACGGTCGACTGGCGACCGTCCCAGTGTCGACAGGGCACCGTCCCACCGCCCCACCTGTTACTCTTCCCCCATGCAACCACTTCGGTTCCTACGCACCCTCAGGGACGAGCGTCGGGCTCTGGGATGGAAGGGATTGTTCCACAAACGAGGATGGAAACTGTTGGTGCTCTTCATCTTGTTCTATCTCGTCCGGGACCTCATCCTCTATGTCATCATTCCGCTGGGCACGGCGGCGTGGTTCTTCAGATGAGAGCCTAGCCCGCCATCATTAACTTGAAAGACCTTGATTCGAAGCCGGCGTAGCTGGCCCCACCGCTGAATCGCGAGACGACTGCTATGTATAAGACATTCTGCACCTCCTGCCTTCTTGGCCTTGTCACCGCAACCGTGCTCCATGCGCAAACAGGCACGCTCGTCGTCCTGAACAAGCGGGCCAACACGGCCGATATCATCGACGTCGAATCCGGACAAACGCTCCAAACGCTCCCGACGGGCCAAGTGCCCCACGAGGCTGCGATATCGAGTGATGGCCGAGTCGTCGTTACAACGGACTACGGCGCGCGAGCCAGCGGGACCACCTTGACCATCATCGACGTTCCGGGCATGCGCGTCGAGCGCACGGTAAACCTCGGGGATCATATCGGACCGCACGGAATCGCGTTCTTGCCGGGAGACTCTTTGGTTGCCGTCACAACGGAGCGAACGCGTGATGTCGTCATCGTTCGCGTAACCGATGGCGAGGTCGTTCGGTCGATCGACACGGATCAAGCCGGTTCACACATGCTGGCGTTGGTCGGTGACGGATCGACGATCTACACCAGCAATATGGGAGACAACTCCGTGGCGGAGCTCGACGTGGAGTCCGGGCTGCGCATGCGGACGTTCACTGTTCCGCCGCGTCCTGAAGCCATCACGGTCACGCAAGACGGATCCGAGGTGTGGGTTGGAAGCAATGATGAGGGCACGGTCAACGTCGTCGATACCAGGACCGGACGATACGAAAAAGTGCTCGATGGCCTCTCTTGGCCTTATCGTATCCTCATCGCACCCGACAACCGCCTCGTACTCATTCCCGACCTTCAGCAGAACGAGCTACGGTTCGTCGATCGAGTGAACCGCCGCGAGTTGAAGCGCCTGGCATTCGACGGGGCCGGCCCACAGGGCATCACGCTGGACACCTTTGCCCAAGTGGCGTTTCTCTCTCTCAATCAGCAAGACCGCATCGCGGTCATCGATCTCGGCACGCGTGAGGTCATCCGCTACATCGACACCGGTGACGGGCCTGACGGCATCGTCTACTCGCCGTTGGTGCTGTCGAGTCCTCGAGAGTAACGAAACACCATCGAGCAGCGGAGTCCGCATGGGGGCCAAGTTACGCCGAACCACGTTCAACGCCCGTGCAAAGCGGCTCACGGCTGCCCTCGAGCGGCACGCGGACCCAGACACGAAGGCGTGGTGGGAGCGGTACCTGCGCGGGGTCATCGGCTTCCACGGCGTCCGCATGGCAACCATCCGTCGCGAACTCAACACGTGGCTTGAGAAGGAACGCGCTGTCGCCCCCATGACGCCGTCCGACGAAAGGCAGCTTGCCACGACACTGCTCATGCAGCCACTCGCCGAAGACAAGTTGGCGGGAATCCTGTTCTATCAAGAAGTGCTGCTCCCTGACGGCCGTATCGTTTGGCGCCGCGATCTGCCACAGATGGCCACATTGTTCGATGCCGGCAGCATCGCAGATTGGAGTACATGCGATTGGTTTTGCGTCAAAGTACTGGGGCCACTCGTGATGCGTGAAGGCCTGCCGTGCGCAACGGCGATCGCGGCATGGAGCGAGGCAGAGAACCTGTGGCGGCGTCGGGCCGCCGTCGTGTCGTTCGTGAACCTCGCAAAGCATGGCGACGCTAACTTCACGGGGTTCGCCGACCTCGTGCTCGACGCGTGCGGTCAACTAGTGAAGTCCTCAGAACGGTTTGCCCAAACGGGAGCAGCATGGGTTCTCCGCGAGCTCTCGCTTGTCGAGTCCGACCGCGTCGCCGCGTTCCTCCGCGCGAACCTCGGATTGTTGCCCCGCGAGGGGGTCCGCTCCGCGACCGCCAAAATGACGGTTCGCAGACAGGCCGATCTTCTCGAAGAACACGATGTGCTCGTGTCGGCAACAACAACCCGCGTGGCGGTGGGGAGAGGAGAATCCAGGAGGATCCGCGGCTTGTGACTCGATCCCCTTAGGTACTCTCGCCCCCCATGCCCGAACTCCCCGACATAACCGTCTACGTCGAGGCTCTCCGCTCGCACATCGTCGGCCACACCATCGAACGCGTGCGAATAGCAAGTCCATTCTTGGTGCGGTCAGTCGACCCGCCGGTCAGGGCTCTCGAAGGCAGGCGGATACTTGGTGCTAGCAACATCGGCAAACGCATCGTGATCGAGTGCGACGACCAACTCTTTGCGGTGATCCACCTGATGATTGCCGGACGTCTCCGTTGGCGCGACCACCACGCCACCCTTCCCAAACGGAACGGCCTAGCCGCATTCGACTTCGACCACGGAACTGTCATCTTCACCGAAGCAAGCAAGAAACGGCGCGCCTCCCTGTGTGTCGTGCAAGGGGTCGAAGCGTTGGCCCAGTTCGATCGTGGAGGGATCGATGTGCTTGCGTGCGACCTCGCGACGTTCCAGAAGCGCCTGACCGATGAGAATCACACACTGAAGCGATCGCTCACTGACCCGCGCCTGTTCAGCGGAATCGGCAACGCGTATTCCGATGAAATCCTCCACGCCGCACGGCTGTCCCCGCTGACGTGGACGACCAGGCTCAGCGAAAGAGAGATCGAGCGTCTGTTCGAGGCCACGCGAACGACACTTCGGTCGTGGACCGATCGGTTGCGTGAAGAGATCGGGAGCGGATTCCCCGGCAAGGTGACGGCTTTTCGAGCGGAGATGAACGTGCATGGTAAGTACCGCGAACCGTGCCCAGTTTGTGGTTCACCGGTGCAACGGATCCGGTACGCCGAGAACGAGGTCAACTATTGCGCAACCTGCCAGACCGGTGGCAAGGTCCTCGCTGACCGGGCGCTGTCCAGGTTACTCAAACAGGATTGGCCCCGCTCGATCGACGAATGGGAAGACAGGATTGGTGGCCCAGCTGGATGAGGGATACCTTGGGATCCATGCCTGCACGCAGATTGCCGATTCTCCTGGTGGCAGGTGCGGTCACCGCATGCTCCACCTCGCTCAATCTTACGCCTTCCGATCACGAGACCGTGCTCGCCGGGCAGCGACTCGACGCGCCACACCCCGCGCAAGCCGGGAGTTACGAAGTTGGGCGATTGTACTACGGGAGCGGCACGGACAAGCACCGGCCCGAGTACCGAGATTCAGTCACGATCGTCACGGAGTCCGTTGATGCCTCGAAGCTCGTCAGCCTGGGCAACTCCGCGAAGGAACGAAACAGCTACTGGGGATTCACGCCCAAGGAGTTCCCGATCAACGGGCGCGTGTGGTATCCA
>JBDHLU010000210.1:0-4961 GCA_039656555.1 Gemmatimonadota bacterium
TCGATCACTGCGCCGTCTGACGAGATGTTCTCGACATAGCCAACCGTATCACCGCGGATTTCCACGCGACCCGTGTCCACCACGTCATACGTTCTATCGAGATAGGTCGCAAACGTGAGATTGAAAGCCACGGGGGCGTTTCCGAACGGGCCGCCTATCGATGCGTACGCGAACCGCGTGTCCTTAAGACCGGTGACTGTGGTGTCATTGACCGTATACTCCCGGAAGCTCGAGGTCACCGTCACCGACGTGCTGAGCTGCCGATACGCAGCCACGGCCCCGGGGTTCAAAGCCGATCCCGGATCGAGCGTGGCCAGGCCCCCACCCATTGCCCGCGTACGGACGCTGATGGCGCGGCCTGGGTACCCCAACCCAAGCACCGAGAACACCGACGTCTGCGCAGCAATGTCTGAAGTTCCCAACGTCAGCAATGCCGCCACGAGCGCGATCCGCCGCGTCATCGACGCCTTTGCTCGAACGGTGGGATGTAGCTCAAAAACAGGATGGGCGGTTGTGTAGACCGACTCGAGAACACGCGCACTTCGAACATCCGCCCCGCCTCGGGTGCCACACTCAGCATGATCACCGAGGGAAGGACGGAGTCGAGCGTCCATGTAACCATGATGTCAGTAATATCGAGGCGCACCGTGTCGAACTCCCCAGCCTGGAGCACGACTCCGCCGGATCCCGCGACGATGATGTTCACATCGCCCCTAGGCGACTTCTGGCCGACGTCCCGGGTAACGGCTCGGGCACGAATCGTCGCCCCGTCCCTCGGCACCGCCTCGACCGGTTGGCTCATCATCATAAGAAGCGTCGCCTTCACGATGTCCGAAGAATCTCTTATTACCGGAGGCAGGTTGAATCGGATGATTGACCTGGCCGATGGCACTCCACCAATCACCAACAAGGAATCGACGAGTGGGGCCGGGTCGGCAGCGAGGAAGGAATCGAACTCCGCCGGTTCGTCACCGACGAAAATCTCCACCGTATCGCCGGAAGAGGTTTCGAGCGTGAGGTAACGTCCGATCACGGGCCACTGGCCGCCCTCCGAGGTGCCGATGTCGAGGTACGTAGGGGACGGGCTCTGAAGGATCCACGCCACCGCCGCCACCGAACCATCTTCACCAACACCCGGGAGCGCCGAAGCGGGAAACACCACCTCCAGCGCCCCTCTGGTGAGCGTGTCCTCCACCGCATAGGTCGTGACACGATTCGAATCGACGATGTACTGATCGAGATCGTCGAACCGGGCCGTACTATCGACATCCGACGAAAGTTGGTACAGGTCCAAGGCGAGACTGTCTACCGTCGTATCTCGGCGAATCATCTGGATCACTATGCGGAACGAATCCAGCGACAAGATCGTGTCCCCACCACCAGCGATGAACGGTATGAACCCCCGAAATCGGGTGACACCCCGCGTCTCCAGCGCCGACCCCTCAGTCACGAACTGCATCACGGGTGGATTGTGCGATGCCTGATAGCCCCGGAACGCTGAATCACCCATGACCACACCCGTGAAGACAGAATCGATGATGACGATCCGTTCGGGTGGGCAGAACTCCGGGCACTGCGCCGGCGCCTCGATATTCTCCGTACAGGCGAGCGCCAGGAACCCGATGGCCGTGATCGCTATCCAGCGCTGCCAGGTGATTTGCATCGAGGAATGATACCCAACCAAGGGCATAAGTTGCAGAAGCCCCCGGAATTCGGGGGCTTTTGGCATTTTGGGGGTGTGTTGCCGGGTGTCGCTCAGTTGTTGCGTGCCCCCACGGTTATCCACGAGCGAATTAGATCGATCTGATCCTGCGAGAGACAGCAATTGGTGAGGGGCATCCGCTGACCACTGCCCCCTACGCTGGCCTGCGTCCCCTGAATCTTGTGCACCAGGAAACTGGAGTCTGGGAAGCCCGGAAGGACGCGCTTCAACGTAGGCACACTGCTACTAACGACGTTTACGATATTGCCGTAGGCCTGGCCCTGCTCGAGGTTCATATCCCCGCCTGGGGACGGGCCGGCATGGCAGCCGGAGAGAGCGCATTGCGCCGTGAAGATCGGTTGAACCTCACTACTGAAACCCGCAAAGGGGGTTCCTACAGGCAGAGAATCGTTATTCCTTGGGGGGGGGTCCGTCGTTCCCGGACCATCACCGGCACAGGCAAGCCCTGCGGAGAATGCAATGATGGCTACCGCGTTCAAACCAATAGGGTTCATACAAAAACTCCTTGCCGTGCTGAACATGTACTGCAGAGTACCCGGCGGGTTCCCAGCCGTGCCGTTTTGGGGTAAGCGGAATCAGGGACGGTGGCATGGCCCCACGGAATCGACCTGGCCCCAGACACCCTCTATCAGGAGTTGGCAGAAATCAAGACGGGCTAAATTTCACACCGAGAGATCACCGGCCGAGAAACTGTCCGGAAGCAGATCGGCCAGCGTCCACCGGCGCTCCCCGTCACCTCCGACCGAGACGATTTCGAGATCGTCGCCGAACTCCGCGAGCACCTGGCGACAGGCACCGCAGGGAGGCGCGGGCGGAATTGAATCCGTGGCGATAACCAGGCGCACGAACGCGCGCGATCCGGCGGCAATAGCAGTCCCTAGTGCGACACGCTCCGCGCACACTGCCAACGAGTACGACGCGTTTTCCACGTTGCACCCCACGTACACCTCACCGTCTTCCGATTCGAGCGCAGCACCAACCTTGAATTTGGAGTACGGTGCGTACGCCCGGTCGCGGGCCCGCCGCGCTTCTAATAGCAAACGTTCGATCATTCTCGGATCAACCTCAACATCGATGCTCCCTCATTTATCTCGATTCCAAAGAACTCGGCTGCCGTTGCCCCGACGTCGGCGAAGCCCCGATCGCCGAGCGCCCGTGGCCGAACACCAGGACCAACTACGAGCAATGGCACTATTTCGCGCGAATGGTCGGTGGACGGAGTGGTAGGATCGTTCCCATGGTCGGCCGTGAAGATCATAATGTCGCCCTCCTTCAGCCCATCGACTAGAGATGTCACGGCCCGGTCCAGTTCTTCCAAACCCTGATGGAACCCAGCCACGTCGTTCCGGTGCCCCCACGACTGATCGAACTCGATGACGTTGGCAAACAGGAACCCAGGATCCATCGAGTCGAGCGCTTCCCGGATCAACCGGAAGGCGTCCGCGTTCGTCGCCGTGTGCGTGCTCGTGATGTTTCGTCCGGCAAAGAGGTCGTCCACTTTCCCGACGCCGACCCGCGGGATCCCGGCATCGGCCAACCGGTCCAACAACGTCGGGCCCGGAGGGGCCAGCGAAAAATCCCGCCGGTGCTCGGTCCTCGTGTACGCACCGGGAGCGCCTCGGAATGGGCGAGCGATCACGCGCCCGACCGCGTGCTCCCCTACCAAGACCTCGCTCCTCGCTACTTCGCACGCACGGTAAAGTTCGTCCATCGGCACCACTTCTTCATGCGCGGCCACCTGGAAGACGCTATCAGCAGACGTGTACACTATCCACCCACCATCGGCCTGATGCTGCGGACCGTATTCCTCGATGATTGCCGTCCCCGAGGCCGCCCGATTGGCCAGCACGCCGCGGCCTGTAAGGCTCGCGAAAGCGTCGATGACTTCACCCGGAAACCCGTCAGGATAGGTTGGTAACGGCGTGTCCAAGACGATCCCGCACAACTCCCAATGCCCGGTCGTACTGTCTTTCCCCTTTGACTTGGGGATGGCGACACCGTACGCGGCTGATGGCGCGGCACACCGGAGACCCCGAACTTCGCGACAGCACCCCAGACCCAGCGCTTCGAGGTTGGGCAGGTCTAGTCCGCCGACGGTGGCCGCGACATTCCCCAACGTGTTGCTCCCCCGGTCGCCATAGTCTTCGGCGTCGGGCGCTTCGCCAATCCCCAAGCCATCCAACACGATGACCACGAACCGGCCCGGCCCGTTCATGGCGCCACGTAATGGCGCGGCACACGGGGCCCAAGCCTGGAAAGCGCCTCGTAGGCGTTCGTTCCAGCCCACCCCGCAAACTCGTCGATCGTGATTTCTTCCTCACCGCTCCGACCGACCAGTGTGGCCACATCGCCCACGGACACCGTGTCGCCCTCGTGCAGAGCGACCATGACAAAGTCCATGGTCACCCGCCCCACGATTCTTCGGCGGCCGCCGCTCAAGAGCACGCTCGCCCGATCGCCAACCGTGCGCGACACACCATCGGCGTAGCCGATTCCCAGGGTTGCCACGCGGGTAGGCACGGGCGCAACCCATGTTGCCCCATAACTCACCGACTCCCCCTCTGGGATATCGCGGAGCGACACCACCGGCGCCCGAAGCGTGAGCACCGGTTGGGGCGCTGGTAGATCGGGCGCATGCTGCCCTCCGTACAAGAAAATGCCCGGGCGCACCAAATCGAGTCGCTCCTTGAGCCGCCACGCGCCGGCGCTGTTGGCCGCGTGGAGCACAGCCCCGGCCGCACCCAGACTCGCCAACGCTCGCTGGAACCGTTGCCACTGGCGTTCGACCGATTCGAGACCTTCATCCGCCGAATGGAAATGCGTGAACACGCCTTCAACAGTCCCGGCCGCACAGCCGCGTAGCGCATCTTCCGCATCCCAGCGAACGCCGCACCGCCCCATGCCCGTATCCACCTCCACGTGGTAGGGTCGGGCCCACACCGCAGCCACCATCGGGTCGTCGATGACGGCCGTGAGGTCGAACTCCGCGTACACGTGGGCGAATTCCCCGCGCGGCGGCGTGAACACGAGGAGCCGCCGCACGACACCGGCTTCCCGCAGTGCGATTGCTTCGTCGATAGTGGCGAGTCCGAAACCCCACGGGTCGAGGGGCTCGAGGGCGTGCACGACGGCCAGGGCGCCCAAGCCGTACGCTTCGGCTTTGACCATCGGCAGCAACGCGTCGCAACCGGCCGCCGCCTGGATGGTCCGCGCGTTGGCGAGGAGATGCCCGAGATCG
>JBDHLU010000211.1:0-5386 GCA_039656555.1 Gemmatimonadota bacterium
CCTCAAAGCGGATCTGTCTTACGTTGAATCTGCCATCGCCCTGGCGTATTACAACGTGCTGTTCGTTTCGCTCGGCGCCGCCCTCATGCTCATGAAGGCCTTCCTCGGGTCTCGGGCAGACGCGATTTTCGAAACGGTTAATCGGTTGATCGCCGTTTGGGGCAAACGGGTGCTCATTGCCGCGATGCTCGTCCTCGGCGCGGTGATGGTGGCAGATGGAGTCGGATGGATGTTGGGCCGGCCAATCATTCCGGTGGGGTGAGGCATTAAAAAGTTGATCGATAGCCTTCTATTTGGTGCGTTCGCGCTGGTGACGGTCCCGACGCTCGCCGCGGCGCAGACGACGTCCGACGCGGTGGGGCTGGTCATTCCATATGCCACCAACTACGGAATAGGTGAGTTCAACGGATCAGGCGTCAGTACGCGGGTCCTCGTCCGGCAGATCGTGCCCATCGATTCGACGCAACCGCCGCTGAGCCGCCGGTTCACCGGCGGAAAGTGACTTCGGACCGTATCCGGTGGGATTCTCGCCCAAGCCTATTCGCATCGACCGTGCAGTAACTGACTTGGCATCGCAGTTAACTGACTTCTGCTCATATCCGATTACGGTAAGCCATATCGAAACTGACTTCGATGGACATCCAATTAGGAAACGGCATATCCAAACTGACTCTGATGCCAAGTTAACTTGACTTTGTCATATTCAATTACCAAACGGTCAACCCAAATTGACTTGGTCATAAAGTCAATCGACTTGGAGGTGTATCCACTTTGGGATAGCTCGACTCAAACTGACTTTGCACTCAAGTCAAGTAACTTCGATCCATATCACGTTGCGATCAGACTTGTGTCGATTTCTTAACTTATTGTGGGAGACTGATTTAGGAGAGATCTGACTCGACATCGCCCTTCCCAGAAGAGGAATCTCTGGGCCCGTTTTCCCAAATCCGAAGGTAAGATCGCCCAGCTGGCTCAGCATATGGCCCGGGGCCTGGTCGGAGGGTCGAGAGCTTCGGGCTCTAGCCCATCGAAACGGTCTGTTGCACAAACCCACCAACGCTCGGCCGATTCTTCGGTCCACGAGTCGGCGGGACGACGACGATTCCGGTGGATTTTTCGTCCGATCATGTTCCGGGACTTGGGGAGCTCATCGTTATCTGGGGCACGGTCGAGCCGTCGCCCTTTGAGGTCGACACGATTTTTTTGTGTGGCAATATTTCGTCGAGCGAAATCGACGAGATCGCCTGGTGTCCGCGATCGGCTGACGGGACCAACTGTGGCTGAGCTAGATGCCGAGTCTTCTACTGGAGGTGAAATCGGAATGATGTCCAAAGGACTGTCTCTCATATCGGTTGTTGCCGCGATGGGATGCTCGCCCACCGCCGACGTGGTGTACACCAACGGTCGTATCTACACCGTCAACGAAGCCGAGCCGTGGGTTGAAGCGGTCGCCATCAAGGACGGCAAGTTCTTGGTTGTCGGATCGAATGCTGACGTCGAGGCCGTCACGGGCAGCGGTACCGAGGTCGTCGACCTCGGCGGCTCCTTCGCAATGCCAGGAATTGGGGACACGCATATTCACCCGGCGTTGGTGATGCCCAAGCGCGCATTTTGTTCGCTACCGGGGACCTTCTATGAGCCCACGGAAGAGCAGACCCTTGACGCACTCCGTGAGTGCATAGCCACCTATCCAGACGACCGCGAATGGTTCATTGCAACAGGATGGACCATGCCCGCGATGTCTCCGGAAACACTGACACGCGAATTTCTCGACCAACTGATACCTGACCGGCCAGCCTTCATCGAAGACGAGACGGGGGGCCACACCGCGTGGTTCAATACGCTCGCGATGGAGGCGGCTGGCGTGTCGCGAGAAACCGAAGACACACCCGAGAGTTTTTACAGTCGAACCGAAGATGGCGACATTTCAGGCCTCGCCTTCGAGGGTGGCCTAAATCCGTTTCTGGCAGCCATGCCGCCGTTCGACACCGAGTTGCGCAAAATTGCGTTCATGAAGTTGCTCGACGAGGCAACTTCCAAGGGCATAACCAGTGCGGGCGACGCGTACGTCTTCGAACACGACCTCGAGGCGTACCAGGAACTGAAGCAGGAAGGCGAACTCAACCAGCACTTGGTGCTGTATCTCAAAGGCAATCTGGGAACGGCAGAACTCACGCCTGTTGAGGAGCTGCTCGAGTGGTGGGACAGCTACGACCTGCCAGGCCACAAGGCCGTGAAGTTGGGGATGGATGGGGCGATTGAATCATTTTCCTCACCGCTAGTAGATGGCTATGCTGATCCCGATGCCCCCGCGGTCGAAAGCCCCCTTCCTGGCGATCAATTGCCAGAGGATGAGGTCAGTGGCGGTGCCCGCCCTATCATCCCGGCGGAGGAATTTGCTGAGTATATCGCTCAGCTGGACGCAGCAGGCTTTCAGGTGAAAGTCCATGCGATCGGTGATGGTACAGTCCGCGCAACGCTTGATGGTTACGAAAGGGTCATTGAGGCAAATGGCAACAACCGCCTTCATCACCACATAGATCATTGCAGCCTGATACATTCTGGCGACTTTCAGCGATTCGTGGATCTCGATGTCAGCTGCAACATCTGGCCGCCGTTGAACGCGCCAGTCGATTACAACGTCGGCGCCATCAAGCCAGTGTTGAAACCGGAGACCTGGGCGCGCATGTATGCGAACCGCGATCGCTGGGATGCAGGTATCCGCTTGGTCAATCATACCGATGCGCCGGCAGCCGTACTGTGGCCGTGGTGGGGTATGGAGGCGACCGTCACACGTGGCACTCCGGGCAAGCCTGATGTCGAACGAATGAGCCCCCAACAAGCGTTGACCTTGGAAGAGGCGATTGTCGCCTATACGATCAACGTCGCCTGGTCACTGCGTCTCGACGATGTGGCAGGATCGATCGAAGAGGGAAAGTGGGCCGACATGATCGTCCTCAATCACAATCTCTTCGAGATACCGCCAACGGCGATCCACGAAACGCAGGTCGAACGGACGGTCTTCAAGGGACGCGTAGTCTATGAGAAGAACTAAGGCGATTTGGGCTATCGCTGCGTGCGGACTTGCCGTTGCAGGTTGCAGTGGCACCGCCGACGTGGTGTACACCAACGGTCGCATCTACACGGTCAACGAAGCCGAGCCGTGGGCCCAAGCCGTCGCAATCAAGGACGGGAAGTTTCTGGTTGTTGGGTCGGGTGCCGATGTCGAGGCCGTGACCGGTGCCAGCACGGAGGTCGTGGACCTCGATGGCGGATTTGCGATGCCCGGAATCGTGGACATGCACGCCCACCCGTTCACCGGCGTGGACATGGGCATCGGGGGCATCGACTTCATCGAGCCGGGCGATCCCGAGGCGATTCTGGCGACCATCGAGCGATTTGTCGCCGATCATCCCGAAAGAGACGTTTTTCTTGGCGGCAACTGGAATGTCGGCGGCATGTTTGAGAACGACAGCCCTGACAAGAAGGTGTTGGACGAGATCGCGCCCGATGTTCCGGTCTTTCTGCTTAGCCAAAGCGGGCACTCGGCCTGGGTCAATTCGAAGGCACTCGAGTTGGCGGGCGTCGATGAGACCGTCGATAACGTGGGTTCCTATATCTTCGATCGCTACGAGGGCACGAATGAACCCTCCGGCACCGTTCGTGACAATGGCATGGTCCTGATCATGAACGCGCTCCACTACCTCGCCCCCGAGGATTTCGCGCCTTTCCTCGAGATGGAAATCGAGCGGTACAGCAGGTATGGCGTCACCGCCATCCAGCCAGCCGAGGGAAGCATTACCTGGTTACGTGGTGCCGCCCTGCTGGAGCAGGAAGGCAGGTTGGACGTCCGGCTTTTTCCGGCGCTCGATTGGCTGACGTCTCAACTCAGGGCACTCGACGACGAAGAGTCGTTGGCGTTTATCGATGACTGGGAGACCTACGAGACCGAATTGATCAAGCCCCACTACGTCAAGATCTTCGGCGACGGTGGAGCCGACTCCCATACCATTCTGATGAAGGAGCCCTTTGCCGATTCCCCGGGAAATATCGGATCGATGTTTCTTCCGTTCGACGAGTACAGGACGGCCATTCTCGACTTTCATGCGAGAGGGATGACGGTGCACGTCCACGTCTTGGGAGACGGCACCGCTGCCAGGATCATCGACATCTTCGAAGAGGCCGAGGCAACCTATCCCGAATCCGAAGCCGTCCTCCATCTCTCCCACAACCAATCGACCGATCCCGAAGATCTGGACCGCCTCGCGGCTTTGAACAAGGCGACGGCGTCGTTTTCGCCCATGCTGGCGGTGGGACATCCGCAGATGGATGTGTTCCTCAAGGCACCTCTTGGCGAAGAGCGCCATCAGCAGGTTTTTAACGTCAGAGCCGCAATCGAAAAGGGCATCACGGTCGGCTTTGGCAGTGATTTCCCGTCGAGCCTGGTGCCCCAACCGAATTCATTCTTCTACATGGAGGGTTGGGTAACCCGGCAGATGCCCGGAACAGCCGAGTACGGGACCGTCAACGCCGGTCAGGCCATCAGCGTGGCACAGGCCATTCGAGGCTTCACGTTGGGCGGTGCCGAAGCGCTAGGAGCCGACTACTCCGAGCAGTTCGGGTCTATTCAGGTCGGTAAGTCCGCCGACATGGTCTTGTTGGACCGAAACCTCCTTGAGATCCCCGAGGGCGAGATCCACGAGACGGAGGTCGAGAAGACGATCTTCAGGGGGAAGGCCGTTTATGAAAACAACTGAGCGATTTGGCCGATCGCGGCAGACCCATCCGCCGTTGCGAGCAGTGGATCCGCTGAATCCAACGGGTTCATCTTGGGGATCGCACTGAGTCACTAGGGGGTTCATCTTGGGGATCGCACTGAGTCACTAGGGCAATGCGGATTCCACGTTCGATCGTGTTCGGAGCCGCGCTCGCGGCATGGCTTCCCCTCACGGCGCAATCTCAGGACGCGCATTACTGGACCAACCAGTACGGTACGAGGAGCGAGCTCGTCGGCGGGCTGGTGGTCGGGCGGTCTCTCGATCTAAGCTCCACATACTACAATCCCGGAGGTTTGGCGTTCGTACGTGATCCGGGCCTTTTGTTCACGACGAACGCATGGGAACTCCAAGCCTTCGATTTCGAGGATGTCGCAGCAGGAGACCTCGATCTTGGAACGACACGGATTCGGTTGCCTCCCGGCATGTTCGCGCTTCAGCTCCCATTTTCGTCGGAGCAGCATCGCTTTGCCATCTCCGCGGTGACCCGTTTCAGTTCGAGTATCGAAGCATCGGCGACCCGTATCCCGACGGCTGAGCAGGTTGCGGGAACGCCCGGAACGGGGTCCTCGGCGTTGGAGTCGAGCGGCACCTTTCGGCTCAACGAGGGA
>JBDHLU010000212.1:0-4855 GCA_039656555.1 Gemmatimonadota bacterium
GACTTAAAATCCCTTCTCGGAAACGGGGTGCGGGTTCGAATCCCGCCCCGGGCATTTCCGTAAACACAAACGCTCGCAACACCTTACGCTCGCTCATGAATTGAGGGGGCGTTTTGGTCTGTGGCTGAATTGTGGCTTAAGTGTGGCTTAAGTGCCCTTGACTGGGCGAAGGCATCCTCAAGTTCGTCCTCGGCGACGATGTTGTACCTCTGGTACATCGAATCGGTCTCGTGACCCACGAGCCTCTTCGCCACTTCACGGGACACGCCGTTGCGTTCGTAGCGTCGCACAGCTGGTCTTCCCCTGGTTTGACGGACAGGTGAGTTAAGGTAGTCCATCCATGCTTTGGGCATACTCCGCTGGTGGTAAACCGTTGGTGTAGGAATGCCGCCGCCGGCGGTTATAGAATCGCTCGATGTAGTCGAAGATGTCCAACCGGGCCTCGGCACGTGTGCGATAGCGCCGCCGGTGCACGCGTTCGCGTTTCAGTAAGCCAAAGAAACTCTCCGCCACGGCGTTGTCATAACAACTACCCACGTCGCTCATGCTGCTCACGATACCGTGATCGACGAGGAACCGTTGGTACTCCGCGCTGGTGTACTGCGTGCCGCGATCCGAGTGCAGGATGACCGGCCGATCGCCCGTGCGCTGCCACAGCGCCATCAGAACCGCCCGAATCACAAACTCCCGCGCGAGACGATCGCTCATTGACCAGCCGATGACGCGGCGAGTGCAGAGGTCGAGAATCACCGCAAGATAGACCCAGCCTTCCCCCGTACGGATGTACGTGATGTCGCTGACCCACTTCGTGTTGGGGGCGTGCGCCGCGAAGTCCCGAGCCAGGTGATTGACGATGCCCAGCGGCCGTGTACCCGGCCGCCGCGACCGCCAGCGCCGCGGCGCGGGGATCCCCACGATCCCATGGACCCGCATCAACCGCGCGACCCGGTGCACGCCACACCGCTCGCCCCGATGCACCAACTCGTCCCAGATTTTGGGACTGCCGTACGCCCCGTCGTGTGCGCCATGAATGTCCCGGATCACGGTGACCAGCCGGGCGTTCGAAGCGGCCCGACGACTCGGCGCGCGTCCCCGCCATGCGTAGTAGCCACTGGGTGACACGCGCAACAGCCGGCACATCAGACGCACGGGGTAATCGCGATGCCCGGCCATCACGGCGTATCGCGCGTGGACGCCTTCGCGAAGTACGCCGCCGCGTCTCTTAAAAAATCACGCTCCCGACGCACGCGGGCCAATTCCCGCTTCAGCCGCGCAACCTCCTCATCGCGGGCCACTCCCGTTCCCCGAAACGCCTGCGTCCCATCGGCGTGCAGCTCCCGCCGCCACCGCCCCAGCAGATTGGCTCCGATCCCCAACTCACGCGCCACCTGGGCCACGCTCACGTCTGGCGCGGCTGTCAGCGCCACAGCCTCACGTTTGAACTCTGCTGAAAACCTTCTCCGCGTTCCCATGACACTCCTCCTGGCCCAATATGAGCCTTCTTAGAAGTGTCCGCGAAACCAGGGGAAGACCAAAGACACAACCCACACCCAAAAACCGGAGACCAACTCGGCGCTTCCTGGCGTCATGCATGAGCCGCTTTGGATGCCGCTTTTCCATGCACTTGTTGGGGCTTTCTCATGATGAACCACAGTCCCCACACGCCCCAAGCCTCGACTAAGAGCAACACGACCCAATACGGCATCTCGTTAGAGAAGATCCATCCGCTAGCGTCCCGTGCATCGACAATTGCTGCAAGCGACACGACGGGCCAATACACAGTAATCCCCAGCGCTGCCGGCCGAGCTCGAGCACATCCCTGGCGGGATGTTTCACATGTACCGCCGGAAGTGGGCAACGGAACGGAAGCACCTGCCCGATCCGGACGTGATGCAGGCGGGCGGGTGGAAGGACCAACGGACCCTACAGGTCTATCAGCAGACCGACGAGGAGACCCTACTAGAGGTTATGAGCGAACCGCGCAGACTTCGGGAGGCGAACGATGGGTCAGTTTGAGCTTGGTCCAGTTGTTTCGTCACTGCGAGGAGCATCGAGTGACAGGTCGAGCGCCGGGAGCGGATCCGCACAGGTGCACCATTCGGTATTGGCCGTGTCGGACGGAACGTTGGTGTTCCCGGGGATGGTCTTTCCACAGTTCACACACTTCGGCATTGCAGGCCTCTTTCGGTTCCCGTGCTCATGAGACGCAAAAATGTGTACCAACTCTGGTACTACTGTTTTTTGAATTCCGGGAGGGACTTTTTTCAACGTCAATCGCGTGAACGACTTACAAAGTCGGGACGGCGGGATTTGAACCCGCGACCCCCTGAACCCCATTCAGGTGCGCTACCGAGCTGCGCTACGTCCCGTTAACTGCCGTCAATAGTCGATCGTCAATCGTCAACAGACTACCACCGACGCCAGACCAAACTAATGCCGCGACTTCCTCTCGCCAATCGATCAACCTACCGCTCAGCCGAGTCGCGGGCTACCGAACTGCGCTACGTCCCGAGGAACTCCAATGTACCATGATGCCCATGCCGTCGCGGAGCAGCCCCCTGATCCGATGCCGGAGCGAAGCGACGGAGGGCTCGGCGGGATGTGACGCGATGCGGCTGCGGCTTGGAAAGGCCCTACTGCAACCGGGAAATCGTTTGAACGATACGGTCGGCGTGATTCGGGTTATGCCCCGCATGAGAAGCAACCCACAATGCGGTGATGCCGAGTTGCGATTTCAGCCGAAAGGGCACCATCTTATGGGCATGCCAGCGTTGGTCCCGACCTACACGGCCGAAGAGGTTCGCAACTTCCCCGACGATCGCCTCCGGTACGAGGTCATTCGTGGGGAGTTGTTCGTGACCCCTGCGCCGGGAACGCCACACCAGCGACTCGTGCTCGAGCTGGCCGTCATACTCAAGGCGTTCGTCGAGCAACACGAGCTTGGTGAAACGGTTATCTCGCCCTTCGAGGTCGAGTTTTCGGACGACACCGCGGTCCAACCAGATGTCTTGGTGATCCTGAACGACAGAGCCGACCAACTCACCCGGAAGCGGCTCATGGGCCCTCCATCGCTCGCCGTCGAGGTCATTTCCTACTCGAGCAAACGGACAGACCGGCTGCAGAAGCGGTCGCTCTACATGGGAGACGGCGTGGAGGAGTACTGGGTGGTAGACCCTGAACTGCGGCACGTCGAACGCTGGCTACCCGGCGCATCCGAGCCCGAGATCGTCACCGACCGGCTCACTTGGCAACCACAGACATCGTCACCCGCCTTCGAATTGGACCTCCCCGAACTCTTCAGCAAGATCTGGCGGTAGGCGACCTCGGATTGCCGGACCGTACCGGGCGGACGGAACGATACGGGCCGCGTGATTCGGGTTAAGCCGTACATGAAGTTCAACCCCACAATGCGGTGGTGCCGAGTTGCCATTTCACCGGAGCCGAGCCGATCTTATGGGTATGCCAGCGTTGGTCCCGAGCTACACGGTTGGGGAGGTCCGCAACTTCCCCGACGATCGCCTCCGGTACGAGGTCATACGCGGGGAACTGTTAGTGACTCCCGCCCCCGGAACGATCCACCAACGCGCGGTGGGAGAGTTCTTCGCCACACTCAAGCGCCACGTCGAACAGTACGCGCTTGGCGAAGCAATAGTGGCCCCCTTCGAGGTCGAGTTTTCGGACGACACAGCCGTCCAACCCGATGTCTTGGTGATCCTGAACGACAGAGCTGAACAACTCACGCACAAGCGACTCATGGGACCTCCATCGCTCGCCGTAGAGGTCATTTCCTACTCGAGCAAACGGACGGACCGGCTGCAAAAACGGGCGCTCTACATGGGAGACGGCGTGGAGGAGTACTGGGTGGTAGACCCTGAGCTGCGGCACGTCGAACGCTGGCGGCCCGGCGCATCCGAGCCCGAGATCGTGACCGGCCGGCTCACTTGGCAACCACAGGTCTCGTTACCCGCCTTCGCCTTGGATCTCCCCGAACTGTTCAGGAAGATTTGGCGATAGGGCATCGAGTCGTTTCGCCGCCTCGTTCACAAGCTCGTTTGCCGTACGGGAGATGTCATCGATCTCTGATCTGGTGACTCCGTCATAATGGATCCCGGCAACGCACACCACGTTGCCTCCACCCGCGGCGCACAGTTGGTGCGCCGCGTGAACCGCGATCGCTTCTTCTTTGTGGCCATGGACATTGAGAGACGCTGTCGTGACACCATCTTGACTCCACTGCGCCAGGGCGACGGCCCCCACGTGCGAGTCTCCACCGTGGATGCTACACCGAAAGTCATTGCCAATCCGCTCGACAGCACACGACAGGTGCCAAGGCGTACCAGAACGGATATCGAAGAGAGCGGTGTTCAAAACGCCCACCCCAGCGTCAACCCACCCCAGAGGGGGGCGATTCCCCCGGTGCTCGCCAGTGGCGTATAGGAAAGCCTGAGAAAGAATCCCTTTGGATTGGGTTGATACTGGTAGGCCACCATACCGACGGCGTATCCGCCGAGGACGTCGGCCTGCTCCAACAGGTCCACGTCTGCAAACCACGCCACCCCACCACCCAGTCCAATCAGCGCGCCGTGGTCACCACGCCCGAGGCGAACGATTCCCATCCCAAAGCCGAGCACGTATTGAACTCCACTTTGTGGCCACCCGCCAACACCAACGCGAAAGGATACGGGGTCCGTGAGTTGCCGTTCATAGTTTAGGGAGTAGACGATTCCCGGACCAAGGAACTCCCCGTACAGCCGGTTACGGGCGGGATCCTGCGCCTCGAGCGGAACCGCCCCCAATCCGAGTAATCCCACCACGATCACACTGGCACATCGTCCTATCATCGTATCCCCGTTTA
>JBDHLU010000213.1:0-4852 GCA_039656555.1 Gemmatimonadota bacterium
ACCGGGCTGGCGCCTCGCGATGTCACGCCGGAGGCCACGCGCGCCGTGATCGAACGGGAGGCACCGGGTGTTGCCGAGGCGATTCGAGCGGCAGGTCGCGAACAGACGGCGAGGAGTGCCCTGTCCCGGGGTATTGCCGGTACGCGCGGGTCGGCGCTCATTGTCAACCTGCCGGGAAGTCCGTCGGGTGTGAAGGACGGCTTGGCCGTTATCGAGCCCATCGTGGCGCATGCTGTCCAGATTCTCACTGGGCAGCCCACGGATCACTAATGGCTGACCGCGCGCTCATCACCATGGACGACCTCGAGGTCGCGGTCCCTACCAACGCGGCGCTCGAAGCGGCTGGGTACGACACGACACTCGTATCATCGCAGGACAACCATGGGTCGATCTTCAAGAAGACCGATCCGGACATTGTCATCTTGACTGGCGCGTTGCACGAACGATCGGCGGCGATGCTCGTGGCGTTGGCGCGTGAGTCCGCCACTTCGACGCTCGCCGTGCTTGAAGAAACCGATCCAGACCCCAAGCAGCTTGCGCGTGGACTCGGCGTGACGGCGTTCACCGTCAAACCAGTGCAGCCGGACGATCTCGTGATCCTGGCCGGGCGTTTGATCGCGCGCCGCCGGTTGCAGGAGCACACTGGGATCGTCGGGGAGAGCGCGGCGATTCAACAGGTCCTCGTGCAGATAGAACAGATGGCACCCGTGTCGAGCACGGTGTTGATCGAAGGCGAGTCGGGGACGGGGAAGGAACTCGTGGCTCAAGCACTTCATGATCTCTCGCCGCGGCGCGACAAACCGTTCATTGCCGTCAGCTGTGCCGCGTTACCCGAGGCGTTGCTCGAGTCGGAGTTGTTCGGCCATGAGAAGGGTTCGTTCACGGGGGCAGCTGAACGGCGGCTGGGCCGGTTCGAACTTGCCGACGGCGGCACGCTGTTCCTCGACGAGGTGGGTGATATGCCCGTCTCGGTACAGGTCAAGCTGCTGCGAGTGCTCGAGAGCCGGTCGTTCTTCCGCGTGGGCGGAACGTCGCCAATTCGGGTCGACGTCCGCATGGTCACCGCCACCAATCGCGCGCTCAAGGAGGCGGTTGCACTCGGCGATTTCCGGGAGGACCTGTTTTTCCGGCTGAACGTGCTCAGCATTTACCTGCCTCCACTGAGGGAGCGGAAGGCCGATATCCCCATGTTGGTCACGGGCTTCGTTCGTGAACTCGCCAAGCAGCACGGGCGGTCGTTCAGGGGCATCACGCCCGAAGCGATGGAGATCCTGGTCAACGCCCAGTGGCCGGGAAACGTGCGCGAGCTCAGGAACCTCGTGGAATCGATGGTCGTGCTCGCCCCAGGCCGCCAGATCGAGGCTACGGACATCCCGGCAGACGTTCGTGAGGGCGGGACGCGGTTTCTCCCAGCGCGGGTCTCGGCAGGGCGGCCAAGGGAGGGGTCGCCACAAGAACTCGCGTTCATCTTCCAGAGCCTGGTCGAACTCAAGCTCCAGATCGAAGAGTTGCAACGACGGATGGACACGCGGCCGGACGGCCGGGTCGAGGTCGTAGAGGTAGGGGTTCGCCCCGATCGCGACTATGGGCGTGAGGTCATCCATTTGACCGGCCAGTCAATAATGGAGGAAGATGAGGAACCGGAGCAGGTTGTGGTTTACCGGGCCGGAATGCGGATGCAGGATGTCGAGCGGGCAGCCATCGAGGCTGCCCTGGCGGAGACCGCGGGTAACCGGCGTCGGGCGGCCGAGCACCTGGGGATCGGGGAGCGGACACTTTATCGAAAGATCAAGGAATTTGGTCTAGCCTAGTTATCGGAGGGGTCGGGCCGCATGCTTCTTGCAATTTGGGGCGGTGATGGCCCGTTTTGGCCCTCAGGAGTGGGGAAAAGTGTCGGTTTTCCGGGGATAGGTGCCCGATTTGGCCGCCTGTCCAAAGGAGGCCTTGTTACGCTCAGATCGTTGGATTTGTGCAACGGCCCAACGCTAGAAAGTCCCTTAGAGGCAATGGCTCAAACTGTTGACAATAAGTCAGTTGAGTAGCATAGTAGCGGTCCCGAAATCAGGCCGTCACGGTGCCATTGTAAGGCGCCCAGGGATCGGGTGATGCGCTTCGAGATCAATGAGAAGTGTGTCGCGTGCTTGGCCTGCGTTCGGGCGTGCCCCTCCCAGGCCATCGCCGTCGATGGTGAGGTCGTCAAGATCGTCGACGAGGCGTGCATCCGAGCGGGAGCGTGCGTGCCGGCGTGTCCGCACGATGCGATCGATGCCATCGGCGATCTGGAACGCGCAATCGAGCTCGCCAGTGGTGGCGAAGCGGTGCTCGTGCTGAGTGTGGAGTCGGACGTGCACTTCCACCCATACGCGCCCGAGCAGGTGGTCAACGCCTGCTACGAGGCCGGGTTTCGGACGGTGCATCGTGGGGTTTTGGGAGACGAGCTGGTCGCGCAGGAATATGCAGGGCTGTGGGCCGATTCCTCGTGGAGAACGATGATCCGGTCGACGTGCCCGGTGGTGGTGGAGCAGATACGGAATGAGTATCCGGAGTTGGTCCCTTATCTGGCTCCGGTGACGACGCCGCTGGCGGCAGAGGCGGCCTATATACGAGCTGAACACGGTGACGTTGCCCTGGTGTACGCCGGGGTGTGCATTTCCGAGGGTAACGGCATCGTGAATGCCACCGTCACGTTTGAGGAGTTGGAGCGGTTGCTCGAGCGGCGGGGCGTTACGATTGGGTCGCAGGACCGGTTCTTCGAGCGAATTCCCGAGGTCCGGCAGCGACACCTGAGTACCGCTGGAGGGTTGCCCTTCCTGGTGTTACAGGGGGAGCCGCAAACAAGTCGTCGGTTCCGGAAGGTGCGGGGGTTGGGCTCGTTGGACGTTTTGGCTCGGGCAATCGTGGTCGACAAGGTCGACCTGGGGTTTGTGGACCTTCTTCCGTGCGAGGGATGTCTCGACCACCCGCTCCTGGGTCCGCGGGAGGAGCTGTACCGCCGTCGCAAGGTTGCGGCGCAAGCCGAGCCCAGGCGGAGCGCGTTGCCGGTGGTGAATCCGGACGTCGTGGTGCCGGTGAGCGCCACGTTTGAAGCGGTGACCAATGGGGCGAGCCCACAGCCGCTCGAGATCGCGACTGTGATCGAGCAGATAGGGACTGCGCCCGGTGGCGCGCATTGGGACTGTGGGGCGTGTGGGTACAGCCGGTGTGTCGGTTTTGCCCGGGGGTACCTCAAGGGCCGCGCGACGCTCAGGCAGTGTCCGCCGCATCAGGAGCGGGTCGCGTCGGATGCGGAGATGCAGGCGGCCACGGACGGGTTGACGGGGTTGTCGACCTACCGTGTGCTCAAGGGCCGGTTGGCGCAGGAGATATGGCGCAGCCAACGTAATGGAGAGCCGTTCGGAGTGTTGTTCATCGATCTCGACCGGTTCAAGCTAGTGAACGACATCCACGGCCATGCGGCCGGCAACAGGTTGCTGCAGGCGGTGGCCCGAGAGATATCGAAGGTGGTGCGGAAGACAGACGTGGCGGCCAGGTACGGAGGGGACGAGTTCGTGCTCATCCTGGTCGGGACCGACATTGGCGGTCTCCGTCACGTCGGAGAATTGATCAGACAGCGAGTCGAGCGGGTCGGGCGATCGCTCGGCTACACCGAAGAGGCGGTGACGGCGTCGATTGGCGCCGTGACATTCTCGCCGCAGGAAGATGTCGATCCGCAGGAGGCGTTAGACCGCGCAGATCGTGCGCTGTATGTGGCCAAGGGTCGGGGCGGTAACTACGTCGCGCTGGTGACGGCCGAAGGGGACGACGCTACGGTGATGGAGTGAGCGAACACATGAGTGCAAGCGATCCACAACTCGGACCAATCGGCGAGCAGCCCAAAAAAGAGCGGCGGGACAGTCGTCCCGATCCGTGGGGTGTAAAGCGGGCGGAGAACCTGCTTACCAGCCTTCAGGGAGTGTTGTCAGCCAGGGTCGAGGTGTCACCGATCGGGGAGGTAACGGCCGTGCACATCCTGTCGCAGGCCGGGACCGCGCCCAAGCAGATGGTCCGGAATATCGAGAGTGCTCTTCTGGCGCAACTCGGCCTCAAGGTCGATCATCGCAAGATAAGCGTCGCTCAGACTGCCGACGTCAAACCAATCGAAGCGCTGGATCATGCGGCCGTGGAAGCGCAGGCCAATAGACGGCAGATCGTCTTTCAGGGCATCGAGGTCGAGCCCGTCGGGTCGTTGCGCGTCAAGATGCGCGTGACTTTGCAGGTGCGTGGAGAGCGTGGTGAGGCCGAAGACGAAGTGGCCGACACCAGGAACTCGCGCATGCAGGGCGCGGCGCGAGCGTGCGTTGCGTTGCTCGACCGGTCGTTGCCCGAAAGCACGATCGAGTTGGAAGGATTGCGAGTGTTGGAGCAGTTCGAGGGGCAGATCGTCGCGTGCGGAGTGCGTACCGTGGCGGGCCGGGACTCCAAGTTGTTGGCGGGGTCGGCTGTCGTCTCTGGGAGTTTGGAGCAAGCCGCCGTGCTTGCGGTGTTGGATGCCACCAACCGGTGGCTCGGCACTCGCACGTAACGGGGGCGGCTGTCACGATAATCGTCGCCCCGCCCGGAAACCGGCGGGGTTTTTCGACTCGACCATTTTGGTCGAACATAGAATAGAGAGGAGGTAGGGGGCCCCCGGAGCTAACTAGCCGCGGCGCCACAATGCGAAGAGCTGAGCAGATCGGGCATCAGTAATGAGCGGAGCCTCGAGCGTACCATAGCGGAGTACGCTACTTCCCAACGCAGCAGTGCTGCACCAAAGGAGGTGAGGCTCTATGGAGTTTAGCTGGCTTGCCGGATTATTTGCCGCATTGGCGCGATT
>JBDHLU010000214.1:0-4776 GCA_039656555.1 Gemmatimonadota bacterium
CCTGGGCAAGCAGGAACTCCATGTGGGTGCGAACCTGCGATTCGCCGTACAACCCGCCACCGGTGTAGTCCAGGTACACATGCCCGTGACTGTCGAGCCGACCGAAATCAGCGCGACGAAGCTCGTCGAGCGAACTCGTTGTCTCGTACTCAGGGTTCTTTCTTAAGAATGACGCGTATCGCGCGTCTGTAGCTGTATTGCTCACCACGACCCCCCGAGCTTCCGAAAGCTAACCGCTCCATCGACCGCAGGTCATGGGCGCGTCCTTGCCTATGTCACCGGTCCGTCCCACCTTTTGATATCCTCCCATCACGAGCTACCCTATGCCCCCGATCACCTTCACGGTCAACGGCCGGCGCGAATCCGTCGACGTCGATGCCGATACCCCGCTCCTCTGGGTCCTGCGTGACAACTTGGGCCTGAATGGAACGAAGTTTGGATGCGGCATCGCGTCCTGCGGGGCCTGCACGGTACACCTCGACGGCGTCGCCATGCGGACGTGCGTGCTCCCGATCAGCGCGGTAGAAGGCAAGTCGGTGACGACGATCGAAGGGCTGTCACGCAACCGCCGTCACCCGGTGCAGCAAGCCTGGATCGCGGACGACGTCCCGCAGTGTGGATACTGCCAATCCGGACAGATCATGGCGGCCGCGGCCTTGCTGGAAGAGAACCCAACGCCGACCGACGATGACATCGACACCGCGATGACGAACGTGTGCCGGTGTGGCACGTACCAGCGCATTCGGGCGGCTATCCACCGCGCGGCCAGGGAGGCGTAAGATGACCGAACACACTCAAGTCACGCGTCGCCAGTTCATCGAAGCCACAGCTGCGGGAAGCGCGCTGGTCGTCGGGTTCTCGTTTTCTGGATGTGCCCGGCCTCCGTCCGGCCCGCCGCTCACCTTGAATTCGTGGGTGCGAATCGGAGCGGACGATTCGGTGTTGGTGGTGGTTGACAAATCCGAGATGGGGCAGGGCGTAACCACTGCGATCCCCCAACTCGTGGCGGAAGAGTTAGAGGTCGATTGGGAGACGATTCAGATCGAGTTCGCCCCCGTTGCGGACGACTACGTCAACGCGTTGTTCGGGATGCAAGGCACGGGTGGCAGCACGAGCATCCGGGCCACGTGGGTTCCGATGCGGAAGGCCGGCGCGCAGGCCCGGGAAGTCCTGATCACGGCGGCGGCCGACACCTGGGAAGTGCCCGCCGGTGAATGTCGCGCGGAATCAGGATCGGTGATTCACGAACCGAGCGGCAAGCGGCTGCGCTATGGCGAATTGGTGGCGACCGCCGCAACGCTCCCGCTACCGGAAGACCCCCCGCTCAAGAGCCCGGACCAGTGGAAGGTGATCGGCACATCCGTGGCTCGCTTGGATACCCCCCCCAAAGTCGATGGGAGTGCCGAGTTCGGGATCGACGTTACGCTCGATGGTATGCTCACGGCTGTAGTCGCGCGCTGTCCGGTGTTTGGCGGTACGGTCGCCAGCTTTGATGACACGAACGCGCGAGCCGTGGCCGGAGTGCGGGACGTG
This sequence comes from Gemmatimonadota bacterium, assembly GCA_039656555.1. Lineage (GTDB taxonomy): Bacteria > Gemmatimonadota > Gemmatimonadetes > Gemmatimonadales > GWC2-71-9 > CAMYLY01. The sequence continues at coordinate 1,534 of JBDHLU010000214.1, forward strand.
GTGCAGATCGCGAATGGCGTGGCCGTTGTGGCGGATGGATACTGGCCGGCCAAGAAAGGTCGCGACGCACTCGAAGTCACCTGGGACGAGGGCGCCAATGCCGACGTCTCGAGTGAAGGTATCTCACGGACCTTTGCGGAACGCTCACGTCGAGCGGGTGCCGTCGGTCGGCACGACGGCAATCCGGACGCTGCGCTCGCCGGAGCCGGTGTCATAGAAGCCGTGTACGAAACACCGTTCCTGGCCCACGCAACGATGGAGCCCATGAATGCCACGGCCCACGTACGTGCCGATGGTGTGGACATCTGGGCCCCAACGCAGTTTCAGACGGGGGCGCAGCAGATCGGGGCGGGATTCGGCGGCGTCGCACCGGAACAGGTCAACGTGCACACCACCTACCTGGGTGGTGGGTTCGGACGGCGGTTCGAGTTGGATTTCATTCAGGACGCGGTCGAGACCTCGAAGGCCGTGGGGGTGCCGGTCAAAGTCGTGTGGCCCCGTGAGGACGACACCCGGCACGACTACTATCGGCCGGCATCGCTGCACCGGTTTCGGGCGCGGCTCGACGGACAGCGTCGGCCATCGGCGTGGAGCCACCGGATCGTCGCGCCGTCAATCATGGCGCGAGTGTTTCCTGACACGGTGCAAGACGGCCTCGACATGGAGTCGATGGAGGGCGGCATCGGCATGCCGTACGCCATCCCCAATGTGCACGTGGACTATTTGCTGACGGACACGGGGATCCCCGTCGGGTTCTGGCGTTCGGTGAACAATTCGTTCAACGGCTTTGCCGTAGAGAGTTTCATTGATGAGCTGGCGCACGCCGCGGGCCGCGACCCGGTGGAGTACCGTCGTGAACTCCTCACCAATGCACCGCGGCATCTCGAAGTGCTGAATCTGGCCGCCGAAAAGGCGGGTTGGGATTCCGCGCCGCAGGACGGGATTGGACGGGGCGTGGCGGTATTCAAGTCCTTCGAGTCGTACGTGGCGCAGGTGGCCGACGTGTCGGTCGCCGACGATGGTACGGTGCGTGTGCATCGTGTGGTGTGTGCGATCGACTGCGGACCGGTCGTGAACCCATCGATCGTCGAAGCGCAGATGGAGAGCTGTATCGTCTACGGGCTTACCGCGGCGTTGCAGGGAGAGATCACCATCGACCGCGGTCGCGTGCAGCAGAGCAACTTCCACGACTACTGGATGCTTCGGATGGCCGACATGCCTCGTATCGAGGTGCACATCGTAGCGAGCACGGAAGAGCAAGGTGGCGTGGGTGAGCCCGGCACTCCGCCGATCGCACCGGCCGTGTGCAATGCGATCTACGCGGCGACGGGCAAGCGAATCCGGAAGCTACCGATAGGCAAGGTGGTGTAACGGGCCGACTACGAAGCACCTATCGAGTTTTTGAGTCGTTCTTCCACCCAATCGATCGGCGAGAACGTGATGCACACGAGATGTGTGCGCCTGCGAAAGAAGATCGCAGGAATCGACATCACTTCGCATCCGCCGTCGCTTCGGATTGCCTGGACCACCAGCGATATCCCTACGTAGGCAACGGCCGCTACTCGCCCGACGGGTCCGCCGAGGGCGTACACAAGCGCGGCGGGAGCAACGGCGAGAAATGCGCCGAGCCAGGAATTCACGGTCGGTGTATACCGTGTGATTGCGAAATGCATTGCAGAATAGAACGCGGCCATGAGCACAAACACACCGGCAACTTTCAGATTGAACGCGGCGTCGTCCGACCTCATGACGTCGTAGGTCATCCAAGTGAGGGCGAGCCCCAGAAGGAGCCGCAGTGAGCGACCGACGATTCTGGCCTTGTGCTCCTTGGTAGCCATCAGATTGGTTCCGACGTGGCGGGGCGCGCGGTCACGATAGCTGCTCTAGTTGCCGGTGCCGGCGCAGGAAGAGTTGGTTCCAGCCAATCGAGCCTGCCACAATGAGGAATCCGAATGTCGCGATAGCCGGCGCGGCAAACAGACCGATGACGGTCGCGGTTGCACCAACTAGGCTCACCATGAACGGCTCACCGCGCCCGTGCGACTTTGCGCCCAGCCACAACCCTCCCGACACTAGGCCGAGTGCCACTACGATGACTGGTGTGAGCACGGGGTTGACCGACGCGAACTGTACTCCGACGAACGAAAGTGCGGTGAGAAAGGGCGGGAGACCAATCCATAGAAGGAATGCGAGTCCTGCGATGGAGCCGCCCGCCCCGCAACAAACGTTGCACGTGGTTTCACGATTCATTTTGGTTCTCCTTTTCCTCATCGGTCTCTGCGGGTTCGTCATCGCCCCCGAGCACCTGTCGCGCTTTTTCTCGCAACCGCGACTTGGCCGCTTCAACGTCGGAAAGCGCGTCCTGTAGTTCCCGAAGTTCCTGCGCCCTTACTTTGAGTCCCTCGCGGATGAACACCGCTGCAGCCTCGGATCGGCTCTTGACGGCGCCCGTCTCGAGCCAGGAATCGAGGGTCGAAGCCGTTTCGGCGTCTACTCGCACCATGACCACTTGATCGCGGGGTGACTCGCTCATTTCATCGACGCTGTCGCGGAGGCTGGACGGGACGCACACGAACTTCAGCGCGCCGACTGCGGGACCGCAGCAGAGGGTCTCCATGTCCAATCCCTCGGCTTTGAGTTTCTCCTGTATCGTGTCCCAGAATCCCTTGTCTTCCTTCTTAGGCGGCACGTTCTCCCCCGTGTAACGTGTAATGGTATTACGTGTAATTAAAGCTTTTGTTCCAGGTGTATCGCAACGCTGACCTTATACCCTGGTATAGGGTTGGTGTGGGGCAGAGCGAGCGACCGCTGGAGCTGCTCGCCACATCGTAGCGGCGGAACCCTGGTCTGGTTTGGTTGTTGTCCGGTTGAACGATGCGGGAATAGCGCAGCTCGTGGGCGTTGCCCACTGAGCCTGCACAAGTCTAGCTAGCGGACGTCGCTGCTGTTGTGCCTATCGGCGAAACCGGCTCGTCTCCAAACCAGTGCTTGGTCGCGACACAAACCCGACACACCGAAAGCATCACCGGCACCTCGACCAGGACTCCAACCACGGTCGCGAGCGCCGCTCCCGAGTCGGCCCCATAGAGGGCTATGGATGTGGCGACGGCCAGTTCAAAAAAGTTCGACGCCCCGATGAGGGCCCCTGGCGCGGCGATCCTGTAGGGCACGCGAAACAACCGCATGAGCCCATACGTGAGTGAAGAATTGAAATAGACTTGGATGAGGATGGGAATCGCGATC
>JBDHLU010000215.1:0-4758 GCA_039656555.1 Gemmatimonadota bacterium
CTGCTCCGGGCTCATGTACTTGAAGGTGCCGACGACGATCCCCTCGACGAACCCGTCCGGCTCGCCGCGGACCTGCGCGATGCCGAAGTCGGTCACCAGCACTCGGCCGCTCTCGCGCTCGACCAGGATGTTCTCCGCCTTCAAGTCGCGGTGGATCACGCCCTGCGCGTGCGCGTAGGCGACGGCCCACGCGACCTCGCGGAGCACGCGGGTTGCTTCTTCGGTGGGCAGCGGGCCTCGCGTGGCGATCCGGCGCGCCAGCGTTTCCCCCTCGACCAGCGTCATGGTGAAGAACACGAACCCGTCGATTTCGTCGACCGCGTAAATCGGGACGATGTTCGGGTGCGTAAGCCGCGCGGCGGTGCGCGCCTCGCGGAGGAAGCGTTCCCGCCGCCGCGGCTCGGCGGCGAGATCCGGGGGCAGGAGCTTCAAGGCAACCGGACGGTCGAGGGCGATCTCGTGGGCGAGGTAGACGATGCCCATGCCACCGCGGGCGATCTCGTGCTTCAGGTCGTAGCGGCCTTCGAGGGCTCGTTGGAGCGCGGGGAAGGGGTCGTTTTGGTTGGGTGGCATTGACCCATGTTGTGGAGCGGGCGGTGCGACGGCAAGGAGCGTTAGCTCCCGCGAGCGGCCGTTCGTCGTTTGGGACCTCAAAGGGGACCCCAAACTCCGCGTACCTCGCGCTGCCTCGCAGGAACTCACATCTTCTAACCCCATGACCGAGATGATCGTGAGTCGTCGTTCGCTCATCGCATGCTCCTTAGATCACATGCGTAAAATCCTTCACTGGTTGAGCGCAACGTTTTGAACAAGTGACGGCAAAGTTATGGGTGGCTCGCCTCTTCTTTGTGCGTTTGCGATGTGGTGGACGGGGTGTAGCGTATGGGGAAATGTCGGCCGGCCCCATCACTAGTTAGGCGACTTCATCGAAGGCCACCCATTCATGCAACCGATTTGTCAGATGTATCGCTTAGCAGCGATCACTCCGTTGATCCTCGCGGCCTGTGGGCCCAATGACGTGGCGGATCAAACTCTTGCGACGCCGGTGGAAATAGCACTTACGCCGTACATCGGACAGCTTGTGACCGTCGACGCAGTCATTGGCACGGATACGGCCCGCCTCATCTTCGACACCGGGGGTGGTGAGACGGTGATTAGTCCCGCCATGGCCGAACGGATTGGATGTACGCCGTCTGGCCGCAGTGTCGGCCACCGGATGAACGGCGACCGCGTGGAATTCACCTACTGCCCTTCAGTGACACTCAGTGTTGGTGGAATCGGCTTTGGCCACGACCAGATAGGGGTTTGGGACGTCCAGGCATTGCTCCCGACGGGCGTCCCGACAATTGATGGGGTCTTATCACTCAAGACTTTCGCCGACCACCCGTTCACGCTGCGGCTGGCCGAACAGAAGCTCACGCTCGAAACGCCCGACACCTTCCGGGCCCAACTCGAGGGTATGAGCCGCCTTCGGAGTCGCATCGCAACGGGATCGGACGGTGATGAACTTACGGTGTTTGTGCGTGGTGCCGTCGGTGATACGGCGTGGTTCCTTATGGATAGTGGGAATCTGGATGTAGTGCAGGCCGGGCCGCATCTGCAAACCACCAGGTCCTCGGATGCATCCGAGACTTGGGATGCTGAGCTAGCGCTGGATGGGTTGCCTGGAGTGCCAGCGACGTTCCGTACGCGCGACATCATCTACGACGGGGTGCTGTCGGAGAGTTTTCTCCGCCAATGGGTCTTCGCATTTGATCTGTCCGTCAACCAAGTGTGGGCGGCGCGCGTGAAGTGAAGTTGCCTAACCCCGGGCTAGAAGCTGGCCGGCTGTGCGTTTCCAAAGGAAGTCATTTGATATGACCGCCAATCACACGCGGCAATGCTGAACCAGACACTCGCGTGTTTCTTTGGCCCGTTGCCATGTCGCGGGGGCGGTGTAGCGTATGGAGATATGCTGGTCAGTCCATCTAACATCCACCAAGCGGGGTTCGCCATGCGTCGTGGTGATTCAGCAATCGTGATACTGCTCGTAACTCTTCTCAACGGGTGTGCAAGTCCTGCGGTGGACCTTATGGCGGAGGGCGAGGCGCTCATGCAGATCAGTCGCGACTGGTCAGATCTCGTGGCCACCGGTGATCTCGACGCCATTCTATCTGGGTGGGCCGACGACGCTGTGATGATGCCGCCAGGCCTGCCTGCCCTTGAGGGCAAGACGGCGATTCGAGAATATGTCGAAGCAGGGATGCAAGTGCCCGGCTTCCAAATCAGCTGGGAACCGCTGGCCGTTCACGTCGCGCAGAGCGGGGACATGGCGTACATGATCGAGCGCAACGTCACTGTGGCTAACGACTCCCTCGGAAACCCGGTCGCGACGTACGGCAAGGTCGTGACCGTATGGAGAAAGGACGCCGAAGGTGCGTGGAAGAACGTGGTGGACATGTGGAATGAAGCGCCGCCGCCCGGAAACTAACTTAGAGTTGGTCGACGTCGGACGTGTTCTTCAGGGCCGGTACGACGAGGTCGGTTCACTCTATGAGCGAGTTGACTACGGCGGTGAGGCGGGGCCTATGCGCCTGTCAAGGCACAATCGCCAGCCCACCCCCACCCCAGATCAGCGGATCGGCGAACCGACTCGGACTGAGATCCGCCGCGTTCACCGTCCCCGTGGTAACGGTACCAAGCGATGCTCCGGTGAAGACGACCAAGTCGGTCGGAACATCGAAGTAGTTGGAGCACCCGACGATAAGGTCTCCATCGCGGGTGAAGAATGGCGGTGAAGACCAATTCCGCGGGTAAGTTCGTTGGGTGCGTGTCGTATGGTGTTGTTTGGTTGCGTTGAGTTCGGACTGTGTTCAGCTGCTTGAGATCGCCAGCTCAAGCCGCAGAATCGACATCCTCTTTCACACTTCTTCATCCTTTCCCATCCTCTTCTTCATGCTCTCTCCCCTCAAGATCCCCATATTTTTTTGAATAGCCACCTCGAAAGCGGAGGATCGCGAATGACGGGGCTGGGGGGCAGGCGATGGATCGCCGGGTTGGGTGTGTTCCTTCTGGGAATTGCCGTCGCGTTCCTCGTCCATGAATCGTTGCCCGCGCGCGGCCACGAGGTCGAGCGGGGACAGATCGGCGTCGCCGCGTGGACGAGCCCGTATCTCGAGCCCGCCGGCGAGCGGGACACGGACCCGAACCTGATTCGGGCCAGGGCCGACATCGGGCGTTACCTCCGTGACCTGAAGGCGTCGGACCCGACGCTCGAGGTGTCGGTGTATGCGCGGGACCTCCTCAGTGGCTCATGGATCTGGATTGATGAGGACGTGCATTTCGAGCCCGCCAGTCTCATGAAGGTGGCCGTTCTCTTTTACAGCCTCGCGCGGATGGACGCCGATCCAGGACTCCGCGGTCGCACGTTCGTGTATCCTGGACCCGACGCCATGCCGAGCCCGGACAACATGTACGAGCGCCCAGCGTCCGAATGCATGGTGCCGGGAACGGCCTATCGCTTCGACGAGTTGTTGGAGCGCATGGTGCTGTATTCCGACAATCACGCCAAGGATCTGCTCATGACCGATGTTGACCCTGCGGACGTTGATCAATTCATGCAGGTCGTCGGCGTCCCGAAGCGCGTTGAGGACGGACGGGCGGTGATGGATCCCCAGTCCTATGCGCTGCTTTTCCGGATTCTTTACAACTCCTCAGTTTTCTCACGCCCCTCGTCGGAATACGCGCTCGACCTGCTGCGCCGTGCTGCCTATCAGGAAGGGATGCGACAGCCGATTCCGACAGAGGTGGCCATCGCGTCAAAATTCGGCCTGTATTTCGATCCCGATGACCCGGAGCGCGGGTTGCAACTGCACGAGTGTGGGATCGTATACGCCCACGAGGCCCCCTACGTCCTGTGCGTCATGACGCGATCCTTCCGGCAGTCGCCGAAGGAGATGGCCTTGGTGCTCGGTGAGGTCAGCCGGTTGGTGTTCGAGGCGAGAGGGCCTTGAAGAAGTGACTCACAAGGATCTGTTCCTACCCTCGCCCAGCTAGCGATGCTCAAGGCCTTGTTGGAACGGCCGACTCACCGAACTTCTCACCCAGATTCAAACCTACTTTTGCGCACTTTTGGCTAGTGGTTGCCCAACATCTTGCCGCATAAACCGCCAAACAAAGGGCAGATGCCCAGTTTCGCATTCTATCTTACCTGAATGGGGTTCAGGGGGTCGCGGGTTCAAATCCCGCCGTCCCGACTAGGGTAAATTGAACCAAGAGAAGGAGTTGCAAAACGGGCGAGTCGTGAAGGCTCGCTCCTTTTTTCCGCCTGTGTGCCAATAGTGTGCCAAATGCCGTAGACCGACTCGCCGGTCGGCCCTCCAAGTCCTATCTTAGCTGACCATGCCCGAGATCAACTCGCGACTCTCGACGGCGCTCGCTGACCGCTACACCATCGAACGCGAACTCGGTGCTGGTGGCATGGCCACGGTCTACCTGGCCGAGGATCTCAAACATGAGCGAAAGGTCGCCCTCAAGGTTCTAAAGCCGGAACTCGCTGCGGTCCTCGGTGCCGACCGCTTCGTGCAAGAGATCAAGACCACCGCCGCGCTGCAGCATCCCCACATCCTCGCGCTGTTCGACTCGGGGGAAGCGGACGGCTTCCTGTTCTACGTGATGCCCTATATAGAAGGAGAGACCCTCCGCCAGAAACTCGATCGGGAGAAGCAGCTCGCGATCGAAGAGGCGGTGAAGATCACGACCGAGGTGGCCGATGCATTG
>JBDHLU010000216.1:0-4697 GCA_039656555.1 Gemmatimonadota bacterium
GCGTTTCGTGAAACCCGTTAAAATCGTAGAAGTTGCGGAGCATAGCGTGCGGACGAAGCTCTCGGAGCCATGGGATGCCCGGCACACGGATCATTCGCTGCACTCGACCGATAAAGGCGCGGTATGCGGTCCGCGGAAGGAAACCAACTTCCGGATTGAAGTCCTCACCAATGTCGCGGTACTGTGCGCCCAGATCCCAGTCTCGCGTGATGAAACTGGCCGTAAACCCTACACCGTGATTGCGACCCGTTCTGCCTGGAGTCGTGGTGAGCGATGCGTACCCGTCGAGATTGATACTCTCGCCGATACCAATCCGACCATCAACATTGTACGTCAGGTTGTAGTCGCCGGTAGAGTCGGTATTCAGTCGACTGATGAACATGCCGCCAATCTGGGAACGGTTGGGCAGCTCCTGAAGTACGCGCGCCACCGAATAGTTATTCATCGGCACGCCGAAGACATCGTCTCGGTCGGTTTGAACCGACATCACGCCGACCGTGACGCCACCGATCTTCCCGGTGACCCGGCCACCGGCAAGCATCGGGATCTCCTGCCCATCGTCGCTCAACCCAATACGACGACTGTAGAACAAGTCCAACCCAAGGTCGGAGCCCGCGCGTGGCGTACCAACGGAAAAAATACCGGCGTTTTCGAGGAAGAACGGCCGTTTCTCTGGAAAGAACAGGCTGAACCGTGTGAGGTTGAGCTGCCGCTCGTCCACCTCGACCTGGGCGAAGTCCGTATTTACGGTGAGATCGAGATTCAGGCTCGGGGTCAGACCGATCTTGGCATCCCCACCCACGGTCGCCGAGACGTCCGCTTCGGCCTGGACCGCGTAGTCCCGCTGCGCTGAGCTACGAACATAGGGCGTCACGCTCACCCACCGACGAGTCGGGGCCTCTACACCTTGCAAATCCCCCGCTTCCGAAACGCGATACACCGTAAACTGCCGGGGGATAGGAGCCCAGAATACCTCTTCGTTGGTGCGACGGATCACCCGGGCGATGTTCATGCCCCACACTTGTTCCCCACCTGCGCCGTACCGGAGCGTCGAGAACGGGATCCGAAATTCGGCGTACCACCCGTCTTCCCCGATCCTGGTCGCGACGTCCCAGCTTCCATCCCAATTCAGATTGAAGCCCCCACCCGCGCCGGGACCTGTTTGTATTCGGGTTGCCGCGCTCAATCCCCCCTGACCGTCTTTCGTTACCTGACCGTCATACTCGATCCCAACGGGAGTTGTCCCGAATACGTACGCATTTTGACGGTCGCGGAACGTGTCGAACACCAACAGCAGCGCATCGGCATCGCGGAGGTTGGCATCTCGTCGGTTTTCTCCCAACAGAATGCCGGACGGCTGCCGATCCATGAGACGCGCACCGACATAGATCGCCGATTCGTCAAAGAGAATACGGATTTCTGTGCGTTCATTCGCGGGCTCGCCTTCCAGGGGCTCATGCTGGATGAAGCCAGTGATAACAGGGGCGTTGACCCACGAAGCTTCGTCGAGACGCCCGTCGATCACAGGCGCCGTGTCAGTACGGGCTGCAACGGCCCAAGGACCAGGACCGTTCGTCATGGCTTCCTGCGCCTGGGAAGGGGATGCGAACAAAACGGTCGCAATAAGTGTTCTGATCGGGGTTGCGGAAACGTAGAGCATCAAACTAAGATGCGGCCCAAATTGACCAATAGCGATAGGCATCACACTGCAAACATGAAGACGAATTTATTCGCAGCCCTCGTCGCGCTCGCCGTCAGTAGTGTGGGCCCTGCCTGGGCCCAACAACTCGGCGAACTTTCTGGAACGGTCCGCGATGCTGACGGCAATCCAGCGGAAAATGTCACCGTTGTCGCGGAGCACACCACCTCGGCAGAGCGTCACACCGCCGCGACCAGCGCGCAGGGGCGCTATCGTATCCTCGCCGTGCCGGCGGCGATTTACACGGTCACCGCGAGTGGACCGGGTTTTCCCGAGATGGTTCGTGAGAACGTCCGGGTGCAAGCCGACGAGGTTGTAAGGGTCGACTTCGACATGCAGAGTGACTTCGCCGGTGACGCACCCACGCTCGAGAGGTTGAGCATTGCGTTCAACTTCGCCTACTCGACCGTCAAGGGCACCGACACCGAGCTGGTGAGCCCAGGGCTCAGCCTCGAGGGCGGAGCACGCTTCAACCTGGGCCTCGTGCAAATCGGTGGCGGTCTACGGTATTCCACCCATTCGTTCCGTAACGTGAACCACACATACAACACGTTCCTGCCGTTCCTGGAACTCCGAAAGCATTTCATGTTTGGGAGTTCGCGCTGGTACCCCTTCGCTGCTGCGCGCGCCGGACTAGCCCTCGAATCGATGATCGAGTCGGGTGCTGTCTTCCGCGGGAGCGGCACGGCGTTCGGTGGCACTATAGGGATTCGATACCAACCGAACGCCTCTGTGGGGATCGAACTCGGCGGATCGTACGACTACTTCAACTTCGGCGATTTCAAAGCTGACGCTGAAAGAGTCTGGCGGATCTGCATAGACCAGGAAGCCGGCACGAACAAGAACACGCTCATTAAGACGGTGGAGCTCTGCTCGCCAAGTAGTATCCCGCCACAGGTGGGCGATCGTGAATTCATCACCTATGAGGGAACCCGCAGGAGTGTTCAGGAATTCCGGATATTCTTCGGCGCGACGATCATGCTGACCAAAGTGACACCGTGATCACGTCGGGTCGGGGAGCAAGCAGCAAGAAGGGTCACCGTCCGAAGACGGTGACCCTTCTGACTTCCAGCGTGAACATGGCAGGCTAGTACAGATTCACCCAGTTCCGTTCCCGCAGCGGCTTGCTCAGCGCGCCGCTCCTGAATGCTCGATCGATCGCACAGAACGAATAGTTAATGCTGGAGTTACCGGAGAACGCGTTCTTGCCTGCGCTCACGTTGGCAGCGATCACTCCGCCGCTCAATCGAGTCGGGCTACCCATGGAACCAGCGATGTCCAGGTTCCCCCGAACGATGACCGGACCCGCAAACTCGAATCCGCCCGTAATCTGAAAATCACCATTGACGATCAACACGCCTTGCCCTCTGTTGCCATTGATCCTGACATCACCGTCAATGAAAATCACCGGGAAGTAGCCCTGGCATTCAGTCACCGTCGCGCCCGGCTCACCCCAATTATACGTGTCCGAAGTCGTGCAGGTGCCACCGGACGCCGCCGGATCGATGCCGTTCAGGGTCTGGCCGCCCGCGAGCACGAGGGAGGCAAGATCTTTGAGATCGTCGAAGGTGTAATCTCCAAAGTTGGTCAACGATGAATCGGTAATCGTGGTGTCCAGATCGTACGGCGGATCGCCATCGATGTTGCTTCCCTTCACCGCCGTGGTGTCGTTAGTGAGGATTCCCGGAACCTCACCATCAGGTGCACTGGGGCACCCGGACCAACCCGTGGGATCCTGGTCCTGACCGTCGATGGTAGCGTTACCGACCAACGTGATATCGCCCTGCGACATCACCGCGCCTCCGATCTCGATCTCCAGGGGCCGCAACCGCGTGAGCATGCCGAGGTGAGCACGCGACGCGCTGTCGCGGCTGAAGCCTTCGGTCTCCACGAAGAAAATGTATTTGCTCATCCGCCGGACCCGGCCGCGGTACCAACCGCTGGAATCGGGGAGCCATCTGGTAAAGGTCGACACATCTCCATCGGCCAAGGCGTTGTAGGTGATCGAATTCCAATTGGAAAGCTCGACCTCGATCCCGGCCTCGGCGGCGTGGAACGCCTGTTGGTTCCCTATGGCGTTGCGACCCATTCGCTGCTCTTGAAGGCCAATGAAAAACCCTCCGGCAACTAGCGCTCCTACAACGACAAGCGCAAAGATCGCCACCGCAAGCGCGAACCCTCGTTCGTTATCCATTTTCATAACATGCCTCATCTCCACCTGCTCAGTTAGCCGGGTTGTTCCGAAGGGTCACAACCGTGGACAGCCCGTCAGTGGCATAACCCAACCCCGACTGCGTCACCACCCGTCCGTCGCTTCTACTCGTGACCGCGATCGCCACCCTGTGAACGTCCGCGGGAGTGGTCGTCGCGTTCCCGTTCACATCGTAATACACGAGCGTTAAGCCGCTCGCTCCATTCAGCGGACCGACAACCGGTTGCAACGCGCTCGTAGAGCCCGTGTTGTACAGCTGTTGGGCCCCGAGCCACCAGTCGCCGAGGCCGTCGACGTAGGTCGTGAGCTTCCACGTCTGCATCCCACGCACGGGCGTGCCATTATCCACACCCGTAAGAGTCCCCCCGGTCAGCGTAATCGTATAGCTCTGCTGTCCACCCGGACACGCGGTCCCCAACGCGGGCGATCCACTGATCGCAAATCGCGACCACTGATTGTCCCCTACGCTCAGCGTATCGTTTTCCGTATACACGAGCAGCGTGTCCATGGCCGCACTGAGCGACCAACCGAACTTAGGAAACCGCAGGCTGTCGGCATAGAACACCGTGATCGTCGTAGCCGTCGGTGGTTGACAAAGGAACCACAAGGATCGCGTTACCCGGTATACCAGAAAATCACTGCCCATCGAAAGGATGTCGCTACCCAGCGGATCACCAGCATCTAGGCCGCGCAGATCGTTGCGCAGCACGCTCAGCGTGGTGCGAACCGTATTGTTCATATCGACTTGCGCAACCTGGCGCTGGTACGTCAACTGGTTGTTCCGTA
>JBDHLU010000217.1:0-4680 GCA_039656555.1 Gemmatimonadota bacterium
ATCGGCCCAGATCGAGGAGCGCCCGCCCAGGACGCCCTCGATCAACATTGATCGCGCGACCTCGACGTCCGGCGCGATGCGGTAGGTGAGGAAGCCCTCTTTCTCGCCCCTCAAAATGGCGAGAACCCGATGCGACGGGATACGCATTAGGGGTTCGCTGTAGTCGTAGTAGTCTGTGAATTTGCTCTTCTCTTCGGACTTGCCCCGTGCGGCCCGGGACTCGATGAACCCCTTTGTCCACGTTAGATCGCGGATTGCCGCTCGCCAGTCGGCATTCTCCGTTATCCGTTCCGCGACGATATCTCGCGCCCCTTGAAGCGCGTCCTCGGCGGATTCCACGCCTTTGTCGGGATCCACGAAGTCGCCCGCGATCGACAGTGGATCGCCTGACACGTCACCCTGAGCCCACATGCGATCTGCCAGGGGTTCGAGACCCTTCTCCCTCGCCATCGTCGCCCGAGTCCGCCGCTTGGGCCGATACGGCAGGTACAGGTCTTCCAACTCGGTTCGGGTTGTGGCTGCGACGATGGCAGCACGAAGCTCGGGTGTGAGTTTGCTCTGCTCGCTGATGCTGTCGAGGACGACCTGTTTGCGATCGTGAAACGCGCGATGGAACTCGAGACGTTCCATGGTCTTCTCAATTGTTGCGTCTTCGGCGCCGCCCGTTGCTTCCTTGCGGTAGCGTGCGATAAACGGCACGGTGCACCCCTCATCGAGCAGTTCGATCACCGCGCCGGTGGACCCGTGCGCGACCTCGAGCTCCGAAGCGATGATGCTCGCAAAATCGGGTGTTGGAAGTTCTATTAATGGCTGTGTCATGCCCCTGATCCCTTTCGGTAGCAATGCGATCCTGCCTTATGGTACCACTTCTTGCCTCGCCGTTAGTCTACCGCAAAAGACGACATATCACAAACTTCGGAGTGCCTTCCACTGATGGCTTTCCTGATCCTGCCCGGTATGGTACAATCTTGAAAGATCTGTCCTATTAACTATGCGGTTTGCTGCCGGAGGCATCTCATGGCAAAAGCACCCATTCGACTCGGTCGGTGGCTGCATACCGGTTGGGACATGGCGGGCATCACAGCTCTGCTTATCATCATTGTCGAATTCGTCTCGCTCGGCTTGCTTGCCATCTTCGATACCGATCCCAAACAGCGCGATTTTCGGCTCGACTCAGACGCCTACGCGGGCGCTCCGTGGGTTGTCGGGTATTTCGAAGAGGACGCGAAGCTCCGCACGCAATGGAACTCCTACACTTACTGGAAAATGGCGCCGTTCGACGGCCGCTACATACACATCGACGATAACGGACGCCGGCAGAACGGTCTGCCGGCGGATGCCGATGGACCAAGCGTTTTCATGTTCGGCGGCTCGACGATGTGGGGGACGGGTTCGCGGGACGCCTACACGATTCCCTCGCAGGTGGCCGCCGCATTGAGCAGCCAGGGCGTGCGCGCCGATGTCGTCAACTTTGGCGAGATCGGATACGTGAGCACGCAAGAGGTCCTCGCACTCATGCTCGAGCTGCGTGAGGGGAACGTGCCGGATGTCGTCGTTTTCTACGACGGCATCAACGACGTGACTTCAGCCATTCACAACGGCTTTCCCGGCATCCCCCACAACGAATACCGGCGTCGCGCGGAGTTCAATCTTTTGAGCCGACACCGTGCCGATGACTACAATCGCGAGTTCATATCACGCCTGATCAACCACTCTGCCACCGTCCGTATCGCTCGCGCGATTCTTTATCGGATCGGCCCCAAGGAGCCGGTTGCCAAAGCCACAACTGCCGATTTTAGAGCAAGCGTCGACCTCACGGGTGGAGTGGCAAACGCTTACGTCAAGAACATAGAGATCGTGCAGATGCTCGCGAAGCAGTATGAGTTCACCGCGCTCTTCTACCTGCAGCCCGTAATTTTCGGCAAGACCGAGCTGTCCCCGTACGAAGAAATGCAGGTCGAGGCGGCAATGGCCTATCGCGAGTTCTTTGAAAGCTGCTACGTCAAAATCAAGCGGAAAATGACACATGTATATGGATTCCGTGACATCAGCAGCATCCTGGCCAATCGTGAGGAGCCGTGCTTTCTCGATTTCATGCACATTGACGAGGCAGCCAATGGTCTCGTGGCAGAAGCGATCGCCCGTGATTTGATGATGGCCCTCCCTTCCGATGCCTCACACGGCGGATCTGGGCACTAACCCTTCATCGCCCCGATTGAAACACCAAGACCTCCGCCCACGCGGAGGTCTTGGTTGTCACGAACTCTAACGCCAATGACACGGGACCTACTTCATCAACAGCATCTTTCGCGTCTCGACGGATCCTCTTGCTTTTAACTGGTAGAAGTAGATTCCGGAGGATACGGTTTGTCCACCGTTGTCTCGTCCATCCCACTCGACCGTGTGCCGCCCGCCCGGCGGGACGCCGTTTACCAGCGTGCGGATGAGTGTTCCCCTGATGTCATAGATCCGGAGCGTCACATTCCCGGTGCCCACCGGAACATCGTACCCTATAGTTGTTGAAGGATTGAACGGGTTGGGGTGGTTCTGAAAGAGCGCCGATTCGGTCGGAACCGACTGCGTCTCTCCGCCACCTCCGGCGATCGTCACCTCGTCGCTGCGGTTGTCGAGGTCCCTCAGGACAGCTCTCTCGAGTATCACCGGTGCCGCGGTACCCGATCCTCCGCGAACGATCACGTGGGCGATCTCGCCTGTATATCCGAACGCCCGGTCGACACCCAGAGCGGCTACGCAGACGGTCACCCCCCTCCCCTCTCGCTCGATCGTACCGAAGAAGTGTTGTGAGCCCTTTCCGGTGAGCGCAGCCGACCGTGCGATCCCGACGATCTCGCCGCCGAGCCCGCACGAGATATCGAGGGCGAAACCTTTGAGGTTTGCCGCCTCGTTGTTGATCACAATGGCGTAGGAGACGGTGGTGCCATCCCTGCCGATCGGGACCAGCTCGAAGCCGACCGCATCCCCCAGCGGGATCGCCGCCGCCGCCACGACCGATAGAACGCTCGTCCCCGACGGAGAGACGTTGCCGTAGTTCATGGCAAAGACCATCAGATCTTCGAAATCGATCACGTCGTCCGGTTCCGGGATGCCAAGGCGCGAGTAGTCGTCCGAGGGGCCAAAGTCCACTTCGGCGTCCCACCCCGGGTCGCCTTCCGCCTCGCCGAAGGTCCCCGAGAACGTGATAAGATCGGCGCTGTTGACGTTGCCGTCGTAGACCGGCGGCTGGATGTCACCCAGCCAGTAGCTCGTCGACCGGTCCCGCGACCCGGTGCCCGCCGCCGAGTAGTTCCCCGCGCAGTCGTAACTGAACGCCGCATAATAATAGATGTCGCGCGGGCTGGCCGGATCGTCGTCGTACGCTTCCAGGGCGGTCTGCGTGACCGGCGTGCCCTCGCTCTCATTGGCCGGGTAGTCGGGTGCCGGCACCACGGGTGTTCCCGTCCCGTACTCCGGATAGTCTCCCCAGCCCACACGACGGATCTCTACACCGACGAACGAGGCATCCCCCGTCGGGTTGGTCCACGTCAGGTGGACCTTGTTGTGCCCAGGCAAGGCCACGAAGCCCGCCGGCGGATCGGGTAGCGTCGTGTCCTTTACGAATTGCCAGCTGTAGAGGGCCGGTTGCGGCGCACCCTCGCCGTTCCAGTTGCCCGCGTCGTCTTTGACACGGAAGTAAACCGTGTGCGAGCCCTCGCCGAGGCCTATGAAACCGGGCAACGTCCACCCGTCGCCGACCCACAGTGTGTCGTCGATCGCTGAAAAGATCGTGTTCCACCCGAGCGCGTCAATCTGATAGTCGGCGAGGTCGAGGTTGACGTCGTCGCGGAAACGGAATGTGGCGAAACTCGGCGCCGTGTTGTAGCACTCGCCCTGCGCTTCCGTAATGGTCTGCATGGTGGGTGGGGTGCAGTCGACCTGAACGATTCCGTCCAGGACCACTGCGTCGATCAAGACGTTGTTCACGTCTCGGAGGTCAAGATTGGTGATGGCGATCGGGCTTGTTCCCTCCGCCACCGCTGTGAGATCCACGGTGAAAAGGTCCCCCGAGCCGGTCGCACCCGACGAACCGCCGAGTATAGCGCAGTTCACCTTGTAGGCACCCGATCCCATATCGAAGACGTAAAACACCGTTCCGCCCACCGAGTTCAGGTAGGATCCTTCGGTCACATCCCCGGTCGGGACGGTGATGTCGGCGATGGTGACCACCGCGGGATCGACCTGGAAGGTTACGTCGTAACCGCGGATCTCCTCGAACCCGGCGTGATCGATGTGAAACGTGTACGGCACGTTGGTCGTACAGTTCGTCACGTCGTACGCAGGCAACACGCTGACTTCCGTAGTGGTGTTGAACTTGGCCAGGAAACCATCGTAATAGCCGGCACTCGTCAGCACGCCGCCACCGAAATCCGCCGAGCCCTGAAAGTATCCCGTGACAAAGACGCTTCCCTCTCCGTCGACAGCGATGCCGAGACCGTATTGGCGATCGCTCGCGTCGCCAAAGAGGTCGCTCCAAAGATGATTGCCGTCGGAATCGAAGAATGCCATGCAGATGTCGCGGGCCCCGGCCGACGTTAGTAGTCCCCCACCGAAGTCGGTGGTACCGAAGATCCTGCCTGTGACGAATACGTTACCCCCGGCGTCGACGGCGACGCCTTCGGCGGT
>JBDHLU010000218.1:0-4656 GCA_039656555.1 Gemmatimonadota bacterium
TGCCCACACGTGTGCCGTGATGACGGCAATGGATCCGCAATCGCCGAACATTGCGATGGGGGTGGATACCGGAGGGGCCGGCGATCAGGGAATGATGTTCGGGTATGCGTGTGACGAGACGCCCGAACTCATGCCGGTGCCGATCATGGCGGCCCACGGTCTCACGCGACGCCTTGCCGACGTACGAAAGAGCGGGGAACTCGAGTGGGTCCGACCGGACGGCAAGAGTCAGGTCACTATAGAGTACGTAGACAACAAGCCGGTCGGTGTGAAGAACGTCGTCGTATCGACACAGCATGCTCCAGAGATCAGCCATGATGACTTGTTCGACGCCATCAAGACGAGTGTGATCCAACCCGTCCTTGCACGGTTCGAACTCGAGACCAAGGGTGTGGAGTTCCACATCAATCCGACGGGACGTTTTGTCGTCGGCGGCCCGCAGGGCGACGCCGGATTGACCGGCCGGAAGATTATCGTCGACACGTATGGCGGCGCGGCGCGGCACGGTGGTGGTGCGTTTTCGGGCAAGGATCCATCAAAGGTCGACCGGTCAGCAGCATATGCCACTCGTTGGGTGGCTAAAACGGTCGTGGCGGCCGGGTTCGCCAAGCGATGTGAGGTGCAGGTGGCGTACGCAATAGGAGTGTCGGAACCCGTATCGATCATGGTTCAAACGTTCGGAACTGGGAAGGTGCCGGAGACGGCGCTGGAGGCCGGGATTCGCGAAGTCTTTGATCTCACGCCGCGAGGCATTCTGAAGGCGCTCGATCTTCGGAAGCCGATATACGGCGCCACGGCCGCGTACGGGCATTTCGGTCGCAACGCCGAGCAGACAAATGTGTTGGGTTGTGATGCCCAGCTCTTCAGCTGGGAAGACACGAACCGCGTGAACGATCTTAGCGACGCGGTGAGGAAGGCAGCATAGGCACCTGCGTCGGCTCCACGTGTATTGTGGAGTCATGGATGCCGGTGATCGAGAATGATTGAAGTCAAAGTTGCCAACCTAGCCATAGACCAGTCGACGAATACGCCGATCGTCGTGCTGCAGGAAAAAGATGGTGAGCGCCGGATGCATATCTGGATTGGACCGGCAGAGGCCAGCGCCATTGCCATGGAGCTTGCCGGCGTGAAGTTCTCCCGTCCGCTTACGCACGATCTCGTCAAACACATCATCGTAGGGCTTGCGGCGGAGCTCAAGCAGGTCTTGATCACGCGAGTTCAAGAAAACACGTACTACGCCGAACTCCACCTGCATCGAAACGGGGATGTCATCCATATCGACGCACGGCCGTCGGACGGCATCGCCGTGGCGTTGCGTCTTGGCGCACCGATCTTCACTGAAGACAGCCTGCTGGAAGACCGTGGGTTCGAGACGCTCGATCCCATGCCTATCGATCCGGAACCGGTAGATCCAGATTCACTGAAGACCTATTTGGAGCACCTAGATCCTGAGGATTTTGGGAAGTTCACGCCATAGGCTCGTCGCGCTCACGACGTTAGCCCTGGGTTTCGCCGGTGCACTCGAAGCTCAGGGCTTTCGCGTGCAGGGTACTGTCGTTCGGGTCGATGGGACCGACTCCGTGGGAGTCGAGGGTGTGTGGGTATCGCTCCACGTGGTGACGGCCCTTGGTGGTACGGTCCTCGATTCGCAAACCACCAAGGCCTCAGGTGCGTTCGAGGTCACGGCAGAACAAGGTGACACTCTCGCAAGCTACCTGGTGTCGGTGGAGCATCACGGGATAGCGTATTTTTCTGACCCATTTCGCAGTGCGTCTGGATTTACCCCCACGCTCATCGTTTACGACACGGCTTCCACCGGTCCCCCAATCGTCCTCAATGAGCGGCACGTGATTCTTCAGCCCATCGAGACAGATGGCTCGCGTCGCGTGATCGAACTGTTCGTGCTTCGGAACGAGGGCACCGTCACACGCGTCACAGCCGACACGAGCGTGCCCGTGTGGCAGGCGGCATTGCCTGGTGGTGTGTCCGATTTTGAGGTTGGTACAGCCGACGTCAGTGCGGAAGCAATCTATCGACGGGGTGACACGGTCGCAGTGGCCGCACCAATCCCACCGGGTGAACGGCAGATACTCATCACCTATGTGCTCCCACGCAATCAGCATGAGTTGTCACTGCCGCTGGACCAATTCATTCGCCACGTGAACGTGCTCGTGGCCGACTCGAACGCGACGGTGACGCCGGTGTCGTTTGCGTTTCGCGGTTGGGAGACCATCGAAACGACGCCCTACCAACGGTTCGGATCAGAAAACGTGATATCCGGCGGCGTGTTGACCGTGATTCTGGGCGACATCCCGGTATCAACGGACGTTGCACTTTGGATTCTCGTCCCGTTGGTTGCCGCTGCGATGATCGCAGTGCTGATCGTCTGGTTGCGAAAGATGCCCACCACGGCATCGGTACGGATTGATGCTCCCGAAGCACTCGCGGCACAAATCGCCGCGCTCGAACGCGCGCGTTCCAACCTCGATCCAGAGGAATTCGCGGCGCGGCGGGCGGCGTTGAAGCAACGCCTGGTCGATGCGCTGGCGCACCGGCGAGACGCGATGTAGCTTCTTCAACCGTAGGATCAATCAGAGCAGACGGATACCGGAAGCCGGCGGAAATCCGGCACGGCCCCGCCACTGTGACGGGCACAGCACAATCGACTCGATACGCCACTGAACGATGTTCGGGAAGGTGAGTCGATGCCCGAAGTCAGGAGACGCATCCGCGCTGTACCACCGTAATCATCCTCGTGGGAGGGTGTGGTGGGCTGCGCACCGAACCTGGCGCGTACCCGCTCACGCTTTTTCCTGGGGGAAAAGGTGAGCGTTCGTGTATCGAGTAGGTCTTGCCGTTTTGGCCTTTACCGCCCTGGCATGTGGTTCGCGTTCCCCGCCTGACGGTGAACTCCGCGACCATGCCGGCGACGTCATTGCCCTCGAAGGCCCGGCCAAGAGAATCGTATCGCTTTCCCCCGCTCTGACCGAGCTTCTTTTTACCTTGGGAGTGGGCGACCGCGTCGTCGGGCGCACACGGTGGGGTCAGGATCCGGAAGCCGCACTTGCCGTGCCGAGTGTGGGCGATGGGCTCAATCCCAACATAGAAGCCGTCGTGGCCCGACACCCCGATCTCGTGTTGTTCTATCTGTCACCATCGAATGGCGTAGCGATCGAACGACTCAACGGGCTGCGCATTGCCACGGCTTCCATCCGCCTGGATGGACTCGCCGACCTAGCGGATGCCGCTCGCCTGATCGGTGAGCTCGTGGGTGCGACGGGTGTCGACAGCATCCTGACCGCGTTCGAGACGCAGTTGAATGCGGTGACAGCTGGGGCTTCGGAACGACCGGAAGTGCTGTTGCTGGCGTGGGACAATCCCCCGATCGCCATTGGCGGCGCGAGCTTCCAGAGCGAGATCGTTGAGCGGGCGGGCGGGCGCAACCTGTTTGCCGACGAAGCTCTCCCGTCGCTTCCGGTTAGCATCGAGACTATCGCCGCGCGGGAGCCCGACATCGTGCTCCTCACTGGCGGAGACGAACCGGCGTTCGCGGATGCCCCGGAATGGCAAGCTGTCCGGGCCATCCGCGAACGCCGGTTCGTGATCGTGGAGGGGACGCAGTTCGCGTATCCCTCGTTCCGTGCGCCGGAGGCCATCCGAGAACTTCGCCGAGCCTTGGAGCATCGCCGCTAGTGTCACGCTGGGTTGGCCTGGGCGCGCTCGCGCTATTCTCCATGGCGTTAGGGCTGGTCCTCGGTCCGACGACGATCGGGATCGCCGATGTGTGGGCCGCACTCTTGGGGCGCGGTGACGAGACGACTGTTGCCATCGTACGAGATCTGCGTGCCACCCGGACAGTGCTTGCGTTCCTCGTCGGTGGGGGATTGGCGGTGACGGGGGCAGCTCTCCAAGCACTGGTCCGGAACCCCTTGGCGGATCCCTACCTGCTCGGATTGTCGGGAGGGGCGGGCCTGGGCGCCGTCGCTGCGATCGCCTTTGGTTTGAGCGGGGTGTGGGGCGTGCCTCTCGCCGCACTCGGCGGTGCATTGCTCGCCATCGCGCTGGTGTATCGACTGGCCGTTGTGAGTGGCAGTGTCCTCGATCCGCGAGTCTTGCTTCTGGGTGGTGTGGTCGTTGGGGCATTTGCCGCGTCGTTGATGGGTGCGATCATGGCTGTTGCCCCGGCGCCGGAAATCCGCAACGCACTCCTTTGGCTGTTAGGGAGCTTCAGCGGTGCCTCGTGGACGAGGGTATGGGTTTTTTCCGTGTACGCCGCCATTCCACTCGGCATCATCTGGGTGCAGTCACGCCCACTCGACCTGCTGACGCTCGGCGAAGAACCTGCGCTCGTGTTGGGCGCTGACGTAGAACGCCTCAAGCGCACGTTGTATTTCGCGGCGTCGCTGTTGACGGCGGTCGCGGTGGCGGTCTCGGGCATCATCGGATTCGTGGGTCTTGTGATTCCCCATGCCGTACGAATCCTGTGGGGCCATACCCATGCTGCGCTCCTGCCAGCCGCGTTCTTACTGGGTGGGAGTCTGCTCGTTGCCGCTGATGCCCTTGCTCGAACGCTTTTCGCACCGGTCGAACTACCCGTCGGCGTGGTAACGGCACTGATTGGCGTTCCCGTATTCGTCATCTTGGTACGACGGTGGC
>JBDHLU010000219.1:0-4930 GCA_039656555.1 Gemmatimonadota bacterium
GACGCCTCGCTGATCGAACGCACACCCAAAGCACAGAAATTGATCGACAAGAATCCGGACGAGTATCGAACCGCGCTCACTGCGAGCCGCGAACGCCTCGAGAGCATCTCAGAAGAGAAGTGGCAACCGGAACGCCTCGAAACCGAACTCCGTGACCTCGCGGAAAGTCTAGACCTCAAACCCGGGAAGATCTTCCAGCCGATTCGCGTCGCCTTGACTGGAGACACGGTTTCCGAAGGTGTCAACGTCTTGTTGGAGGTGGTCGGGCGAGAGGAGAGCCTGGCGAGATTACAATCTGCGATCGACGATTGACGATCGACGATTGACAGAACCACTCCGCATCACCTGTCTGGGCGTACCGACGGTCTCCGTCGGTGGGCGGGAGCCGCCGCCACGGTCTCCGTCGGTGGGCGGGAGCCGCCGCCCGACGTCATGTGGCGCAAGCATCTTGCACTACTTGTCTACCTAGCGCTATCGCCCGACCACACCAGAACCAGGAGCCACCTGGTCGGCCTTCTGTGGGCGGACAAGCCCGAAGCCAATGCACGCCGGTCGCTCAACGAGGCCGTCCGTCGCCTGCGCGCCGGATTGGGTACCGACCGCATCGGATCGAGCGGTGAGCGGCTCGTGCTCGCGCACGAAGACCTGCACGTCGACATGTTGGAGTTCGAAGACGGCGGTGAGGTTCCGCGAGGTGAGTTTCTCGAGGGCTTCCATGTAGATGACGGTGCCGACGCGTTCGAGTCGTGGGCTGATGGCGAGCGAACGCGATTGCGAGATATCGTAGTACATCTCCTCATGGACCGCGGCACCGAACAGCTGGCCGCCTTGCGATTCCTGGAAGCGAGGGAGTTGGCCCGGCGTGTCCAAGCGATGCGACCGTATTCGGAGCCCGCGGTCGAGCTAGGGATGAAGAGCGCGGCGTTCGAAGGAGACCGGGCAGGCGCGCTCGCTCTCTACCACGAGTTTGCCGAACGGCTCGCGAGCGAACTGGACGAAAAACCCAGCGATGCCCTCGGGAAGCCCCCGGGTCCGCATCGTCCATAGACAACGGGCGACTGGTGCGGGGCGTCAGTTTGCAGGCGTCACGGCATAGTGACGAGAGGATGGGACCGGCACCGAAGCGACGTTAGGTCGCAGCCGCCACGGCACGAAAACCAAGGAGCGCCTGGCTGCAGCGATCTCGAGTGTCGAGGCGGCAAAGCGACCGTCAATCGCGAGGTGCCGGTCACCATCCTCGAGTGTCGAGTCGCCGAGCGAACTGCAGCGGCGCGGAGGCATCAGTCATCCGTTGACTATGGAACCCCATTCGGCCGCGGCTTCACCGTATCCTTCTTGGCTCGCGCCGCGTCCATGGCCTCCCTCCGCTCACGATCCTTCCGTTCCCGCAACTGCCGCACGTAGCTCTTGAACGCCTCCGCATCCTCCATCGCGCGCGCCGTCCGAATGATGTCTTCACGAACCCGGGCCAGGTTAGCGGCGTCCTTCGCGCGATCGTAGTCGACGTTCGGTAACGGAACCAACGACAAGAGCGCCAACAGGGCGGACGGAACTTTGAAGTCGCCCAGGTAGAGCCAGTTCTGGTCCACGCCCCACTTCGCTTCGCCCACGGTGGTCGTCCACATCGTCGGTGGCGGAAGCGCAAAGCTGTCCCGCGGCATGGAGTCGATGAACCCCTTGATGCGCTCGCGCAGCGCGGCATCGAGACGGGCAACATGAATGACGCGTGATTCCGAAGGCCCGACGATACCCAACGCTGCCTGGAATGGGTCGATCCACAGGTACCCACCCGCGTAGGCCGGCCCGAGCCGCCGGCGCGTGCCGATCGGCCCCATGCCCTCCTCATCGTCGGCACCAATGGGCTCGGGAACGGGGTCGAAACCGACGTACTGGAAGACCGTGTCGACACGAGGGAACGAATCGAGAAATGCCGTGTTGATGGTCGGCACGCGCGGTGGCGTGAGCGGTAACTGACGCCTCTCCTCACCTTCACCGCGGCCTTCACTCCCCTGCGCATCGCCCAGAGCCTCATCGGGTGCCTCGGGATCCGAGAGCGCCGGCATACGAAACTCACGGGGCCCCGGCGTGGATGGGTCGACCAAGACCACAAAAGTCGTCACCACGCGATCGAATCCCGTCTGCGCGCTTGCGACCACCAATGCGCCAATCACCACGCCGTGCAGCACGACTGACAATGCGCTACCCCATAGCGGGTTCCCGCGGGGCGGCGCCGGCCTGCCGTAGCGTCTAACGGGCACCGGCGGCCTCATAACGCGCCAACACCCGGCCAACGCGCTCCGCGCCTTCGCGGATACGGTCGCCCGGAACAGTCAGCGCTACTCGCACGAATCCCTCGCCGCCGGCCCCAAGAGCATTGCCCGGCAACAGTACGACGCCCTCTTCTTCGAGCACCCGCCGCGCGAAATCCTTAGCGCGCACACCCTCTTCGAGAGGAATCCATAGGTACATCGACGCCCGCGGACTCGGCGTAGGAAGCCCGGCCTTCGCAAAGGCAGTGACAGCGATGTCCCGACGTTCTTTCAATCGTTGTACCACGGGCCCAACGAGTTCTTCAGCGCGATCCAACACCGCTGCGGCGGCACGCTGCACGGCGAGGAAAGGGCCGGTGTCGACATAGCTCTTCACCTTGCGCAGGGGTTCGATCAGGGCTGCTCCACCAACGGCAAACCCGATCCGCCAGCCCGTCATCGAAAAGCTCTTGGAGAGGCTGTGGAATTCGATCGCAACGTCGCGGGCACCATCCACTTCCATGATGCTCGGGGCCCGGTACCCGTCGTACGTGATTTCGACGTAGGGGTTGTCGAAGGCAATGACGATCTCGTGCTCCCGGCAGTAGTTGATCGTGCGTTCCAAATAATCCCTCGGGGCCACCGCCGCCGTCGGATTGTTCGGATAATTCAAATACACCAGACCGGCCCGTTCTGCCCGATCAACCGGTAAATCCTCGAGTTCCACCAGGAACCGCGCCTCCGGAGTCATCCGAGCGTATTCCACTTCCGTCTCGCTCAAGACCGCGGCACCGACGTAGGCGGGATAGCCCGGATCCGGCATGATGCAGATGTCACCGGGGTTGAGGACGGCCAAAGGCAGGTTGGCCAACCCCTCCTTGGAACCGATCAGCGGAAGAATTTCGGAATACGGATCGACGTCGACTCCGAAACGCCGCCTCATGTAATTGGCTGCCGCCTCGCGGAATTCCGGAAGGCCAACCTGGAACGCGTAGCGGCTCATGGCCGGATCGCCTACAGCTTCGCGTAGGGTCTCGACCGCAACCTCCGGAGGGGGCATATCCGTATCTCCGGCACTCAAATCGATGACGTCGACACCGTCCGCCTGTAGCCGCTTCTTGGTAGCAGCCAGCTCGGCAACCGCGTAGGCCGGGAGGCGATCCACTCGCCGGCTTCGGCGAATCATGCCGGCGCCCCGATCCCGTGACGAGCGAAGAAATCCTCGACGGTGGCGTGAATGTGCTTCCACTCGCCTATGACCCGATCGGCCGGCGGGAGCGACTCCAGCAACACGCTCCCGTAGTTTTTCGTCACGATTCGTGGATCCATGAGCATCACTACACCAACATCGGTTTTGGTTCGAATCAACCGGCCGAACCCCTGTTTCAGCTTGAGCGCGGCCAACGGCAAAAGATACCCTCTGAAACCGTCTCCACCCTGGGATTCGATGGCTTCCAGGCGCGCCGCCGTCACCGGCTCCGAGGGCACGCGGAACGGGAGTTTGGCCAGAACCAAAACCCGTAACGAGCGCCCTGGTACATCAACACCTTCCCAGAAGCTATCGGTTCCAAAGAGCACCGCCGAACCCGCCTCACGGAACCGCCTGAGCAGCTGATCCCGCGGCCCCTCACCCTGAACCAGGAACGGCCACCGGTGCCCGATAGATTCTCGGACCAGTCGTGCCACCCTCCGTAGCTGCGCATGACTCGTGAACAACACAAACATCCCCCCGTCCGACGCATGCGCCAATTGGACGACCGCGTCCGCCAACGCCCGGTCGTGTCCGCCTTCGTCTGCCCGGGGGTCGGGCAAGTCGGTCGGAACACAAAAGAGGCACTGCTCGGCAAAATCGAACGGTGATGGCAACGCTTCCTCGAACCGGACCGGATCTGGTGGAGCAGCGAGGCCGAGACGCTTCTTGAGAAACTCGAAGTCGCCACCGGTGGCGAGCGTGGCGCTGGTCATCACGATGGTCTCGACGCGGTCGAAAAGCGTTTCGCGCAGGAGCTTCGACAGATCCAGCGGCACTGCCGCGAGCCCCATGGGGAACGGCAACCCGCCGACCGGACGGTCCCCGCGGCGTTCCATCCAACGAACCGTTCCCTCCGACGTCGACGGTCTCAACGTGAGCCCAAACCCGTCGCTTGCCGCCTGGAGCCGCCGGATCACGCCCCGGAGTTCACGCAACAGTTCCGAGCGACGGTCCGGTTCGTCATCGAGCTGCAACTGATCGGCCACGACCTCTATGCCATCGCGTGCGCGGTTCAGGGTACCCAGCACGTTGTCGAGCGCCACGCCAAGGCCGTCGTTCCACACCGCGTCTTCGAGGAAGCTGTCGTCGAGTCGTCGCACGGGAGACGAGGCCTTGGTGAGACTGTCGGCGAGAAGATGGAAGACGCGGTCGGCGTAGGTACGCGCATCACCAACTTCCCTGAGCACCGAATCGCGGAGAATCTCCTCGGACGCCTGGCTCGCCTCGTCACCTGCTCGCCGGAGTTCGAGCATTAGCGTCGGGATGAGGCCTCGCCCGTTCCGCTCGAGCCTGGAAAGGAGCCGCTGCACTCCACGCGAGGTGATCTGCGTACCCAAATGTTTTGCGGCGACATCTTCGAGGTGATGCCCTTCGTCGAGGATCAGGCGTTTGTACGGCGGAAGCACCGCGGCGTCACGCCAGTTTTCTT
>JBDHLU010000220.1:0-6135 GCA_039656555.1 Gemmatimonadota bacterium
TGAGGCCGACAGGACCGGTTGGTTCAGCATCGATACGCCCGGTGCCGGGGTACGCTCGACGAAGAAGGCCACATCCGCTATGGCTTTGGCCGTTCCCACGACTCCGAGTATCAATCCCATCGGTAGGAACACGCGGAGGGGTTGAAACAGCATTGCCATTCGGACTACGAGGATCATGAACTCCATGAAGTGTTTGGGCGTGATCTTCGAGCGTCCGATACGGCGGTAATAGTCGATGGGGACGTACAACACCCGATAATCGTCTGCCAGGAAGGCCAAGGTGATCGTAGTAGTAAACGAGAACTGATTGGACAGGATGGAAAAGTACTGCTCGGCGACTTCTCTTCGGAACACCCGCATTCCCGAGTTGAGATCGGGGATTCGACAGCCAGTTGAGAACCCATTTGGCAGGCCGTCGGACCAACGGAATCTGGACTTGCTGGCCTGTTCTGGCCCCGACGACCATATCGGCGTCGGTAAGCTGACGTAGCAAGTCGGGAAGCCGTTTGGCCGGGTAGGTTCCGTCCGCGTCAGTGATAGCGATCGTATCGTAGTTGGCTGCCCCGATGCCCGTCTTGAGTGACGCCCCATAACCTCGATTGGCCACGTGCCTCAATACGCGTGCCCCCGCGTCGGCCGCGCGCTTCCCGGAGTCGTCACTCGAACCATCGTCGACCACGATGATCTCATGAGCTATACCCGCTTCAGTGAGCGTGGTTCGGATCCCGTCAACCTCCTGACCGATGGCAGCCTCTTCGTTGAAGACGGGAATGACCACCGTCACGGCAGAGGTGATTCTGGATGGGTCTTGTGCGTCGACCTTCATCACTGGGCCTCCGGGTGGGGTTCGGCACGGGCTAGCCACCGGGTGTACCAGGCTATGGTTTCCGCGAGGCCTTGGCGGAGGTCATGGCGCGGCGTCCAGCCGAGTTGTTCACGGGCCTTTCTGCAGGCGAGGTACTGTTTCGGGATCTCGTGTGTGGCCTGGTTTTGGATGACGGGTACCAGGTGTTCGGTGTCCATGAGATCGCGCAACAGGTCGACCACCTCGACGACGGAGGCCGGTGTTTCCGTGCCGAAATTGAAGGCCTGGCCGTTCCATCCCGGCCTGGGTAGTTGCGCCGCGACATCGATGTACGCGTCTACCGCGTCACAGACGTAGAAATAATCGCGAATGAAGGAGCCGTCGCTTCGGATAACCGGCTGTTCGCCTGCGAGGAGCGATCGGATCGTCCCGGGGATGAGCCGGTTGAAGTTCAGATCTCCACCGCCATACAGGTTGCCGCAGCGCGTGACGACCACGGGGAGGTCGTAGGTGTGAGCGTACGACTGGCTGATCAAATCAGCGCAAGACTTGGAAACGTCGTATGGGTACCGACCGATGAGTGGCGCCTCCTCTGTGTAGGGCAGTTCATCATGGGCGCCGTAGGCCTTGTCGCTCGACGCCACGATGATGCGCTCGACAAAACGAGGTGTTAGCCGGCAGGCCTCGAGGAGGGTCCATGTCCCTTTGATATTCGACTCGAACGTCGAAAGCGGTGAACGGCTGGCCGCCCCCACAATCGTCTGGGCGCCGAGATGAAAGACGGTGTCGGGCGACGTCGAGGGACTCAAGGTCGCCACGGACTACGGTCACATGGTCGTATGTCCCACCAGTAATGAGGCGGCTATTGGGAACCCAGTCGCGCACAAGGCACACGACCGACGCTCCATATTCCACAAGCCGTTCGACGAGCCAGGAACCCAACAGGCCGGTGGCTCCAGTGACAAGGACATTCCGTTGGTGCCAGAATCGGTCTAGGTCCACGTCTTCCATGGGGCCTTTCCGTCCTGCCACAGTTGTTCGAGGAGTTGCCGCTCTCGTAGTGTGTCCATCGGCTGCCAGAATCCGTGGTGTTTATGGGCCATGAGCTGGCCATCGGCGGCCAATCGTTCCAGGGGTTCGCGTTCGAGGATTGTATGGTCACCGTCGGTGAGGTACTCGAACACAGCCGGTTCGAACACGAAGAAGCCGCCGTTGATCCACCCTTCTCCGGTTTGGGGCTTCTCGGAAAACTCCCGCACGGCGCCGTTGTCCATTACCAGGCCGCCGAATCGGGCCGGAGGCCGTACTGCAGTTATGGTGGCTAGCTTTCCATGCGTTCGGTGGAACTCCAACAGCTTGCTGATGTCGACATCCCCGACCCCGTCTCCGTACGTCACCATGAAGGTCTGGCCGTCTAGGAGGGTCCGCATTCGTAGGACACGGCCTCCGGTCATGGTATCGAGTCCGGTGTCCACAACACCGATACGCCAGTCGACCGGTGACGGAGTGACGATTTTCACGCCGCCGGTCTTCAGGTCGATAATATAATCGGAGTTGTGGACCGGGAAGTTGTGAAAGTATTCCTTGATCATTTGGCCCCGATAACCACAGGCGACCAGAAACTCCGTGTGCCCGTGATGGGCATAGATCTGCATGATATGCCACAAGAGTGGTTGCCCACCAATCTCGACCATCGGTTTTGGCTTGGTGGCGGATTCTTCCTCCATCCTGGTGCCACGCCCGCCTGCAAGAATGATTACGTGCATGTCAAAGGATCCGCGGTGTCGGAACGGGGAGAATGAACTTCCCTCCCCGGGCGCGGAACGTCTCTAGCTTCTGCATGA
The DNA here is from genome assembly GCA_039656555.1 of Gemmatimonadota bacterium. Lineage (GTDB taxonomy): Bacteria > Gemmatimonadota > Gemmatimonadetes > Gemmatimonadales > GWC2-71-9 > CAMYLY01. The sequence continues at coordinate 2,650 of JBDHLU010000220.1, forward strand.
TTTCGTCGGCAAAGTTCCACGCTAGGATCAGAATGTAGTCGGGCGCGAATTCGTCGAGGGAGTCGACGTGTTTGACGGGGATGTGCATCCCGGGGGTATAACGTCCCACCTTCCACGGGTTTTGGTCGACGGTGAACGGCAGCAAGTCCGGGCCGATGCCGCAATAATTCAACAGCGTATTGCCTTTGGCCGGTGCTCCATAGGCGGCCACCCGGTGGCCCCGGTCTCGGAGCGATTCGAGGAGCGTAACCAGCGCTTGCCGATTGTCCTCGACCTGACGGGCAAACTCCCGATAGCTTGCTTCGGTAGTAAGGCCCTGGACATCCTCCGCGGCAGCCATGGCCAAGACGGTGTCGCTATGGTGGGGATGGCTAGTACGCAATCCTGCCCGCATACGAATCGTGCCTCCATGAACCGGAAATCGATCCACACCGAGGACGGATAGGCCAGCCTGTTCACAGAGGCGTAGCAATGCCGTCACGGAGAAGTAGCACAGGTGCTCGTGATATACTGTGTCGTATTCGAGTCCTTCCAGGAATTCGGCCAAGTACGGCACCTCGATGAACAAGGCCCCGTCGTCCGCCAGCAGCGTTGCCGCTCCCCGAAGCACGTCCGCCGGGTTCGGGACGTGAGCGAGCACATTGTTGCCGATGACGGCCTTGGCTGGCCCACGAGCCGATCGAAGTTCAGTGGCGAGGTCGTCGGAGAAAAACTCCGAGACAGTATCAATGCCGGCTTCACGGGCGAGGTCGGCGATATTGCGTGCCGGTTCGATGCCGAGTACTTGGACACCCAGGTCGCGGAAACAGCTGAGGAGGCTGCCATCATTGCTGGCGATCTCGACGACGAGATCGTCCGGCGTCAGGCGCAAATGTGAGTGGACCGCATCGGCGTATGCCCGATTGTGCTCGGCGATCGTCGTAGAGGTACCGGTCACATAGATGTAGTCGCGGAACATGACCTCAGGGTCGATTTCATCGACGATCTGTACGAGAGAGCAGTCGGGACAGAAGGCCAGATCCAGAGGGTAGGCCTGTTCGTCCGCGAACTCATCGGGGTGCCGCGGGAACGCGTTCGCGAGCGGCGTGGGTCCAAGTTGTAGCACGACGGCCATCCGAGGGCTCCCACAGAGGCGGCACTCAGTGGCCTGTCGATGAATCTGTCTCACGGCGATTCCATCGTGGGCGGCATCCGACTCGATAGGGCTCTCGCCCTTGGGCTTAGAATGGATGGTCATGGCTAGATCAATGGAACGGTAGGTCCAACAGTAGATCGTGTCGATTTCGCCGTCGGACGCCACTGACGCGAGAATCGAAATCCTAGGAGCCTGCGAAAGAAGTACCAGCAAGTCGTGGGGTGCACGTGGGAGAGTCCAGCGCTCCTCATCCGACCGAACACGTTGAACTCCAAGACGCGGAGTCCCATGTAATGGGCCTTGATCATGATCTCTGGGTCGAGGAGCCAATCCTTGGACTGGAGGTCCATTGCCACCAGCACATCTCGAGGGATCAGCTTGGGACTACCGTTGATGTCGATCGACTGAAGCCTGGGCCAGAGAAGGCGCACGAACACGTTATAGGAAGTGGATACAAGCTTGCGGAACAGGCCATCCATTCGGAACCGGCGACGGACCTTGGCGATCAGTGGCCGGTTTGCACTCGCCACTGTTTCGTAGAGTCGGACGACGTCCTCCGCGTCCACTTGACCGTCGGCGGGAATGATGCCCACCCACGGTGCGGTGCATCTGGGGATGGCTGACAGGACGCCGTTGCCGTAGCCCTCGTTCACCTCGACGCGGTGGGGTACGATGCTGGGGCATTCGGCCGCCATCTCTACGATCATATCCCACGTCCTGTCGGACGATCCGTTGTCGACAGCCACCAGCTCGAGGGTGTGACCGGCTGTCTCGAATGCGCTGACCATCTTCGGAATCGTGTAGCCGATGATCTCTTCTTCGTTGTAGCACGGCATGATGAACGAGAGGTCCGGGGTCGGTGGCCGGTCGCGCGATGCTGTCATGCCGAGGCGGCCTCCTCGACAGGTGCGGGCACTAGTGACCGCCGGAGATCGCGGGCAAACATTGTTCGGGTAAACTTCCCGAGGCCGGACGGATGCTCACCGAATGTGTCGATCCGGTTGAGAATGAGCGCCTGACGTTCAGCATCTACCGCGGTGCTCAGCGTCATGGGAGCTGGGTACCCATAGCTTTCCAGCGGACGGGTGCAGTCATCCGCGAGCCACTCCTCTACGTCGTATTCTGTGGTCCATGCCGGCGCTGCGGCCATAGTGTCGCGGAAAGGGACATGGAGGGTTACGACCCGGAGATACTCCATCACTGCCTCTAGGCCTGGGGCGTCCTGGTTTCCGATGCACTCTCGAATCCCGAGTTCCAGAAAGTCGATGGCCTCTTGTGCCACGAAGAATCGTGTCAACATGGAGTATTTGCTGAGGAGGTTACCGCCCAGCGTTCCGTCCACCAATTCGGCGAAGTGCTCTCGAGCCCAGTCTGCGCATTCCGTATGGGTCATGAAGAGTTCGTCCTGGCTTTCTTCAACGAAATCCTCGATCACTTTTCGAAAAGCCGCTGGCGCGCTCGACAGGAGCGATTGAATATGGCGAATGATCTGGAAGGGTCTAATGTCGTGCTGCCTAGCGTAGGCGAACGCTTCGCGAAAATTATCTTCGTAATAGTAGGTCGTGAGCAGGAGGTGGAACACGCGGGTTTCGAGATAGTCATCGAAACTGAATGTGGGTGTGGCCACCACCATTTCTTCGGTCTCGATAATCGGTTCGCCCGTGTAGTCTCCAATGTTTCGGGCGACAATCCGAAACCTGGTATCGAACTGGTACTGTGTACGACTTTCCGGGTTGGCTAGCGGGGCACCGTGCAGTAGCATCAACTGATGGGCCGACACGCGGCTGACCCCCGACTCGATCAATTCGTCCACCGCGTTCATGAAAGAGTCCTTGGTTTCACCCGGCATGCTCAGGATCAATTCCCCATACGACTGCAATCCCTGGGCATGGACTTCCTTCTGTATTTCTGTGTACGTCTCGAGCTTGATGTTGGATCGCTTGATGTTGGCGAGCACTTCCGGGTTGAGCGACTGTACCGCGGCGGTCATCGGCAAAGTACCGCGGATGGTTCGCATGACCTTGAGAATCCTGTCAGCCCGGTTTTTTCCGGTCGTCGTACGGATGTACTTGGGCCACCCAAAACGATCTTGCAGGTGCGCGATGTAGTCGGCGATCTCCTCGTCTCGCTCGTACATCCCGAAATTGTCGTCGGCAAAGCACAGCGGCACTTCAGGCCGGACGCGTTCCGCGATGTGCAACAGGTCGGCACACACGTCTTCAATCGAGTGCGCGAAAACTTTGCTGTTGGCCTTGACGGCCGAATTACAGAACTGGCAGGTGAATGGACACCCCCGAGCGATCTGCAGAATGGGAAAATACCCCGAGTCATAGTAGGGATCCATCCAGCCA
>JBDHLU010000221.1:0-4600 GCA_039656555.1 Gemmatimonadota bacterium
ATATTCGTGATGTTGCCGGTGGTTATTGGTGGCGCGGTCGTACTTGGCGTGCTGGATACCGGCTTGAACTTCAGACGGCGGTTGAAGGTCAAGCTGCCAACAGGTGAGTGAACATGGAATTAATCCTGCGGAAAACGGTCGCCAACATCGGCCGAGTTGGTGAAATCATCAAGGTCAAGCCCGGGTACGGAAGGAACTTCCTGATTCCCAAGGGCTACGCCTACCTCGCGACAGACAAAAACAAGCGGCGGGTCGAGATGGAAGCGAAGCGGCAATCTGAACAGTTGGCGGCCGACGAAGCTTCCGCGCAAGATCTTGCCGACCGGATCGGGCAGGCGGAGATCCACATCAAGGCCAAGACGGGCGAGGGAGACAAGCTCTTTGGTTCGATTGGTTCCGCGGACATCGCCGAGCAACTTGCCGACCAAGGGTTCGAGATCGACAAGCGTGTCATCGAGCTCGAGCAACCCATCAAGGCCATCGGCGTTTACAAGGTGCCCATTCGCCTGCATCCCAACGTGCACGCTGAAGTCAGGGTCTGGGTCGTCAAGGAATAGTGACCAGCGACCCGGTCGGGATCGCCTATCTCGACGGTCCACGGCTGCGACGGTCACTCTTGGCGGCTGCGGATTGGGTCGATGCCGCTCGCGAAGAACTCAATCGCATCAACGTGTTCCCCGTCCCTGACGGGGACACCGGCACCAATTTCGCCGCGACGATGCGCGCTGTCGCCGAAAGCGTGCGGCCTCTGGAAGGGGCACAGCTCCCCGTGGTCACCAAAGCCATGGCCCAAGCGTGCGTGTTCAACGCCCGCGGAAACTCCGGAATGCTACTCTCCCATTTCCTCGTCGGATTCAAAGAAACCGTGGGAGCTGATGACGAGATCGATACCAAAGGGGTAGCGCGAGGGTTTCGGGGAGGCTCCGAGCACGTGATCAGCGGATTGGACGAACCTGTCGAAGGTACGATCCTCACGGTCTGCCGTGACGCAGCGGATGCCGCAGAGGAGGCCGCCGCGGGCACAAGTGACCTTGGCGAGTTCATGCAGACAATACTCGAGCGGGCACGGGATTCACTCGCTCGCACCCCCCAATTGCTCTCGGTGCTGCGTGAAGCCGGCGTGGTCGATGCCGGCGGCAAGGGGTTCGTCCGGCTCCTCGAAGGCGTGGTGCGCCTCATCGAAGGGGACCCGATCGTCGCTGTCGAAGTGTCGCCGGACTTTGACGTCCCCGATGCGGCAGCCATGATCGAAGTGGCGCACGAACGCGATTTCCAGTACTGCACCGAAGTTCTCGTCCGGTGTAACCCCGTGCCGTCGTCCACAGCGGTGCGTTCGCAACTGCGCCCGTTGGGAGGATCCATCGTCGTGCTGGCCACCGACGACCTCCTCAAGGTGCACGTCCACACCGACACGCCCGACAACGTCTTTGCGCTGGCGGACGAGTGGGGCACGATCGAAAAGACCAAGGCCGACGACATGCGGGAGCAACATCGCGAACTCCACGCCGCCCGCCGCCGCATCGGATTCGTTGTCGACTCTTCGTGCGACCTGCCCGACGATCTGATCGATCGCCACGGCCTGGTGATCGTTCCCGTACAAGTCATCAGCGGCGACGTTGCCTGGCTCGACCGGGTCGAAATCGGAAAGGACGAGGTGTACGAACGCATGGTCACCAAGAACGAAATCTTCACGACCTCGCAGCCGACGCCGGGCGCGCTGATGCAGGGGTTCGAAGATGCCGCAACCAACGCGGACGAGGTAATCGGACTGTTCATCAGTGGCAACTTGAGTGGCACCATCAAATCCGCCCAGGCGGCCGTCCAAGCACGCGACATGGAGAACGTTTCCATACTCGATTCCCGTACGATTTCGTGGGGGCTCGGCCTCCTCGCCTTGAAGGCTGCCGAACTCGCCGAACAAGGATGGCAGCGCGCGGCCATCTTGAAGGAACTCGATCGGATCCGCGACCAATCAGGCGCGTTCTTTACGGTCGATACTTTCGACAATCTGGTTCGATCGGGGCGCGTAGGACGCGGACGCGCGTTCCTGGGTGGGCTGTTGGACATCAAACCCATCCTGGAAGTGGTCCAAGACGGATCCCTGGTCCCGTTGGACCGGGTTCGCGGCAGCGACAACCTCATGCCGCGCGTGCTCGAACACTTAGACCGCCGGTTGACCCCTCGCCCAACAATGTTACGGATGGCGATCGTGCATGCGGGCGTTCCCGAGATCGCGCAGAAACTGTGTAGTGAGATCACGGCTCGCTACGCGCCTGCCGAATGCCACGTCGGGACCGCCACGGCCGCGATCGGCGTCCACACCGGCCCAGGAGCGTGGGGCATTTTTTATCAAATCGAAGACGCTTGAACCCCTGAGGCCACCCATTACCCCATCCGCATCTCGTCCATTGAGCGCCGCAGCTCGCCAACAGCTCGCTCGTATCGTTCGCACACTCGAAGAACACAAAGCAATCGACATTGTGGCGTTGGATCTGAGAAAAGTGAGCGATGCGACCGACGTATTCGTGATCGCATCGGGCTCGTCTGACACCCACGTGCGGGCCTTAGCCCAACACGTCTACGACGCATTGCTTGCCGCCGGAGATCGCCCGCACCACGTCGAGGGTATGGAAGGCGGACGCTGGGCGCTGCTCGACATGGTGGACTGCGTGGTACACGTCTTCCATCCCGAGCTGCGCCAGTACTATCAATTGGAAAGGTTGTGGGCCGATGCCTCACCTATTTCGATCGACTCGCTCGCTTGATCGAGCGCCCAAGGGTTCCTAGGTTTCGTTGGTGAATCGCCACCCGATCCTTGCCTGGGCCCTCCTCGTCACGTTGGCATGTGGCGACGGAGACCCCCATCCCAACCCACTGCGAGACTTGCTTGCCGCACGGCCCATCCCGGCCGGCGGCGGGAGTTCGATCGCGTTTCGGTTCCCCGCCAATGACCGCCGTTCGACCAAACTGTACCGACTGCCCGACCTCGAGGAGGTTGCGTGGCGGTTCGAGTCCGGCGGGGGCAACATCGGCGTGGTCGTCGGCTTTGCGGGCGATGAAGACCTCGCCTACTCACTATCGACCGACAACGACCTCATTACGCTGGACTTGGAGAGCGGCCGGACACGGGTGGTCGACACCGCGGTCGCCATGGCCACGGTCGGCCCCACTGGTACGCCGCATCTCATCCGGCTCGACGGAACCGTCGCATCGATCGAACGGCGCGCCCTCAGGGGGTGGAACACGGTCTTCGATACGCTCGCGCTCCCAACCCGAATCTGGGGCGGCGCGCGGCAGCGGCTGATCTCCCTCTCGGGCGAAGGTAGCGCACGGTCACTCCGCGTCGACGCGGAAGGCCAGACATCCACCGTCCAACCGATTCCCGCCGGCGAATTCGCGATGGCCCGATGGGGTGACATTGCGGCCGTCGCAACCGATTCGGGTGTCGTAATCGTCGATCCGGTAAACCCCGAGAACCGCAGGTTTGCCCGGATTCCCGGAGCGAGCCATGTCGCCTTTTCACCATCGGCCCACCGCATGTACATCGTGGCTGGAAACTGGCTGGTCACACTGGAACGTTTCGACCTCGTCGTCATCGACTCGCTCGACCTTCCTGGTCTAGTCGAAGCCATCCGGTTCGACAGGCTGGGTTTGCTCCTGATGTTGCGCCCGATGGCAACCGATTCGCTCTGGGTCGTCGACATCCTGAGATCCAAGATCACTGGAGCGATCGCGGCAGAGTGGGGCAGAGATCTCCCCCTCATTGCCTACGACGGCACCCTGCTCACCCGGTGGAACGGCCGGATTTGGGCGACCGCCGGGAACGACATCAGCGAACCGGCCGAGGCTGAAGGGGGCACGGACCTGTGGCTGGCCGCGGCGTGGGACCCGCACAGGCCGGCTCTCGAACTGGCGACTGAGACTCGAGAAGCGGACAAACCGGCTCCCGGACAGCGTCTCTACGTCCAGGTAAGCAGCACGCACAACACGGATTGGGCGGTGGAATTCGCCCAAAACCTGAGGCGTGCCGGGGTGGACGCCTCCGTCCTCCCCCCCGGACCGGGCGAAGAGCTCTACCGGGTGGTGTTGGGCCCGTACGCATCGCGCGAAGAGGCGGAAGGCACCGCACAAAAACTCGGTCTCCCCTTTTGGATCTATGCGGCGGACTCGACAGGGACGCCGGACTCGACCAGCCAATTCCAGAATCGGTAGGGACCCTTCGCCGGGTGTGTCCGGCGAGGTAGATTGTCTCCCGTGCCTTCACCCCATACTCGCATATGAGACTCACCCGGCTGGAGCTCAATGGCTTCAAGTCGTTCGCGGATTCGGTAGACTTGACGTTCGAACCCGGTATCACGGCCATCGTGGGCCCGAACGGGTGCGGCAAATCCAACATCTCTGACGCCGTCCGATGGGTGCTCGGTGAGCAGCGTGCCAGCCTGCTCCGCGGTTCTCGGATGGACGAAGTGATCTTTCAAGGATCCGTCAAACGCCGCCCGATCAACCTGGCGGAAGTCGCACTCGTTTTTGACAACGAAGACGGGTCATTGTCGCTCCCGTACACAGAGGTGGTGGTAACGCGGCGGCTGTCGCGGAGCGG